>CAMQOJ010000254.1 GCA_947003375.1 uncultured Lachnospiraceae bacterium | reverse complement strand
TTTTTGGGAATAAGAGAAATTCATATCATACGGATCTGATGAAAGGCATTATTGTCAATATCAGGGGCGAAGCAGATAGTTCTTCTGGAAAAGCTATAAAGAAATCTCAGAACGTGTTGATTGCTATGTTGGAAGAGCTGGTTTCCGGGAAAGATGCATCAGAAAAGAAACGTATATTGGAAGATGAATATGGAATGACAATGACGGCTGAATTGGAAAGGAGAATCCAGATTATGTGTAATTGGTCAGAGAGCATTGAAGAGAGAAGTATAAGGCGTGAACGCCTGAAGGCTATCGAGAGAATGATTAAGATTAATATTACAAAAGAGCAGATATTATCTATGGGATATACGGAAGATGAATATAAAAAAGCAGAGAGTGCGTTATACGCGAATGCTTAGACGTAAGTCACCATAACGATAGTTGCAAGCCACTGTAGTAACAGTGGCTTTAAGACTGCGCCCCATTGAAAAGCATACCCAAATCAGAACATTTGTTCAGTTTTGGGTATGTACTTTTTTGAGAAGATGTGTTATACTATAACCTGCTGTGTTCGAGAATTCCATATAGTTTTATGCTGGATTCCTATGTCAATAAAATCGGTTTAGGTGACTTTCATTCGTCACGGTACATTTTTAAGGTGAAAAGAAGACGCACTGTGACGAATTTCGGGCGGATAGTGTCCCTTTTTTACTATAGGTGCAAGGAGGTGGTATTGTGCAGGATGCACAAAAATGCTTCAAACTTCATTCCGAATACAAACCCACTGGCGACCAGCCCGCAGCCATAGCTGAGCTGGTGGAAGGGTTCCGAAAAGGTAACCAATTCCAGACTTTGCTAGGAGTCACAGGCTCCGGCAAGACATTCACCATGGCCAATGTCATCGCTGCCCTGAACAAGCCCACTTTGGTAATAGCGCACAACAAGACCCTTGCTGGACAATTGTACGGCGAGTTTAAGGAATTCTTCCCTGAAAACGCGGTGGAATACTTTGTGTCCTACTACGACTACTACCAGCCCGAAGCCTACGTGCCCTCCTCCGACACCTACATCGCCAAGGACTCTTCCATCAACGACGAGATAGAGAAGCTACGCCTCTCCGCCACAGTCTCCCTGACAGAGCGCAGAGACGTGGTGGTGGTGGCCAGCGTGTCCTGCATCTACGGCCTGGGCAGCCCGGAAGAATACCAGGGCATGGTGGTCTCCCTGCGCCCCGGGATGGTGAAGGACCGCGACCAGGTGCTGCGGGAGCTGGTGGACATCCAGTACACCCGCAACGAGATGGACATGCACAGAGGATGCTTTAGGGTGCACGGGGACGTCATAGAGGTATACCCGGCCCAGGGCGGCGACTACTTCATCCGGATCGAGTTCTTCGGGGACGAAATCGACCGCATCGCCGAGGTGGAGCCCCTCTCCGGCAGGGTGCACGCGGTGCTGAGCCACATCGCCATCTTCCCCGCCTCCCACTACGTGGTGTCCATGGACAAGATAAAGGCCGCCTGTGACAATATCGAGAAAGAGCTGGAGGAGCGGGTGCGCTTCTTCAAAGGGGAGGACAAGCTGATCGAGGCCCAGCGCATCGCGGAGCGGACCAACTTCGACATCGAGATGCTGCGGGAGACAGGCTTCTGCTCCGGCATCGAGAATTACTCCAGGCACCTGAACGCCATGCCCGAGGGAGCGCCGCCCCTGACCCTGATGGACTTCTTCCCCGATGACTTCCTGATCATCATCGATGAGTCCCATATGACCATCCCCCAGATCCGCGGGATGTACGCGGGAGACCGCTCCAGGAAGCAGACTTTGGTGGACTACGGCTTCCGCCTGCCCTCCGCCATGGACAACAGGCCCCTGAACTTTGAGGAGTTCGAGACCCATATCGACCAGATGATGTTCGTCTCCGCCACCCCCTCGGACTATGAGGAGGCCCACGAGCTGCTGCGCACGGAGCAGATCATCCGGCCCACGGGGCTGCTGGATCCGGAGGTGGACGTGCGTCCGGTGGAGGGGCAGATCGACGACCTGATCGGCGAGATCAACAAAGAGACCGCGAAGCACAACAAGGTGCTGGTGACCACCCTGACCAAGCGCATGGCGGAAGACCTGACGGACTACATGAAGGACGTGGGCATCCGGGTGAAGTACCTCCACTCGGACATCGACACCCTGGAGCGGGCGGAGATCATCCGGGACATGCGCCTGGACGTGTTCGATGTGCTGGTGGGCATCAATCTGCTGCGGGAGGGCCTGGACATTCCGGAGATATCTCTGGTGGCCATCCTGGACGCGGACAAGGAAGGGTTCCTGCGCAGCGCCACCTCCCTGATCCAGACCATCGGCCGGGCCGCCAGGAACGCGGAGGGCCATGTGGTCATGTACGCGGATACCATCACGGATTCCATGCGGGTGGCATTGGACGAGACCAGCCGCCGCCGGGAGATCCAGATGAAATATAATGAAGAGAACGGCATCACCCCCACAACGATAAAGAAGTCCGTCCGCGACCTGATAGCCATCTCCAAGGTCATCGCCAAGGAGGAGATGCGCTTTGAGAAGGATCCCGAATCCATGAGCCGCAAGGAGCTGGAGAAGCTGATTGCGGACGTGCAGAAGAAGATGCAGAAGGCTGCCGCCGATTTGAACTTTGAGGCCGCAGCGGAGCTTCGGGACAAGATGATAGAGCTGAAGGAAAAGCTGCGGGACTTTACAGAGGAAAAGGAGGGTCCCTGAGGTGGTAATTTCAGGAGGCATGAATCGGGAGTACCTGAAGATGATGGAGGATATCTACCATGTCTCAGAGACGGCGGGGCTGAAGTCCTTTATATGGGGCGGGTTTGTGGCTGATATCCTGCAGGGAGAATTTACGCGGGAACATGGTGACTTGGACTGTTTCACGGAAAATCTGCCAGAGAATAGGGAGAGGCTGCAGCGGCAGTACGAAGGGCTGGGCTATTCGGTCAGCTATATGGAAGAATTCTGGCTGCTGCGGATTGAAAAAGACGGTATGCACGCTTCGTTTAATAGTGTCAGGAACATGGACGGAATTGGCCATTGGTACCATATAGGTCCTCACGGCACAGTATTTTTTCCTTATGGCTGGTTAGACCAAAAGCCGCGGTTGTTTTATGGGACACCTGTGTATACGATTGGAGAGAAGATGGCTTATGTGCTGAAGACATCAGCCCGGCTCATGAATCCGGAATGGAAGACGCGGGAGAAAGACTATTCGGATATTGCGTTGCTGGAAAGGCTGCTGGACAGGAATGCGGAGGAGATATTGGAAATCAAGAAAAAAGTGTGGAGCCATAATCCTTATTGGTATGCGAGGGGATATGCCGAATACTATTTTCCTATATTGCTATAAGGAAGAAGAGCGTGCCACATCGTTCAAGGCGTATCTGGAATAAAAGAGAGCGAGCGGTAGGTGCTTGCCATATATCATATATCTATAGGAAGGAAATCGACAAAGGAAAATGGAAGAGATAAAGAAGATGCGGCCTCGGGAATATATTAAAATTCGGGGCGCCAACGAGCACAATCTGAAAAATATCGATGTGGACATCCCCCGGAACGAGCTGGTGGTTCTGACAGGCATGTCAGGTTCGGGCAAGTCCTCCCTGGCCTTCGACACCATCTACGCCGAGGGCCAGCGCCGCTACATGGAGTCCCTGTCCTCCTACGCCAGGCAGTTCCTGGGCCAGATGGAGAAGCCCAATGTGGAGAAGATAGAGGGCCTTTCCCCCGCAATCTCCATCGACCAGAAATCCACCAACCGCAACCCCCGCTCCACGGTGGGAACCGTGACGGAGATCTATGACTATTTCCGTCTCCTCTACGCCAGGATCGGCATCCCCCACTGCCCTAACTGCGGCAGGGAGATTTCCAAGCAGACCGTAGACCAGATGGTGGACCAGATCATGGCGCTGCCCGAGGGGACCAGGCTCCAGCTCCTGGCTCCTGTGGTCAGGGGCCGCAAGGGGCAGCATGAGAAGGTGCTGGACAGGGCCAGGAAGAGCGGCTATGTGCGGGTGCGCATAGACGGCAGCCTCTACGAGCTCACGGAGGAGATTTCCCTGGAGAAGAACATCAAGCACAGCATCGAGATTGTGGTGGACCGCCTGGCCGTGAAGCCCGGCATAGAGCGCCGCCTGGCGGACTCCATCGAGAACGTGCTGAACCTGGCGGAAAATCTCCTGGTGGTGGACGTCATCGGCGGGGAGCCCATGACTTTCAGCCAGAGCTTCTCCTGCCCGGACTGCGGCATCGGCATCAGCGAGATCGAGCCCAGGAGCTTCTCCTTCAACAATCCCTTCGGAGCCTGTCCGGAATGCTCCGGCCTGGGCTACAAGATGGAATTCGACATAGAGCTGATGATTCCGGATTCCCGGATGAGCATCAACGAAGGGGCCATAGCCGTCACGGGCTGGCAGTCCTGCATGGACAAGACCAGCTTCACCAACGCCCTGCTGCTGGCTCTGTGCAAGGAGTACCATTTCGACCTGGACACGCCCTTCCAGGACTACCCGGAGAAAATCAAAGACATCCTGATCCGGGGCACCGATGGAAAAGAGGTACAGGTCCACTACCAGGGACAGCGGGGCAGCGGTGTCTACCCGGTGGCCTTTGAGGGGCTGGTGCGGAGCGTGGAACGGCGCTACCGGGAAACCTTCTCCGAGACCATGAAGCAGGAGTATGAGACCTTCATGCGCATCACCCCCTGCCGGGAATGCAAGGGCATGCGTCTGAAGAAGGAATCACTGGCAGTAACGGTATGCGATAAAAATATATATGAGATAACGTCCGAATCCATCCTGGAGCTCAACGCCTTCCTGAAGGACATGCAGCTTTCCAGCCAGCAGCAGCTCATCGGGAAGCAGCTGCTGAAGGAGATTCGGGCCAGGGTGGGCTTTCTGGTGGACGTGGGGCTGGAGTACCTCTCCCTGTCCAGGGCCACAGCCACCCTCTCCGGCGGGGAGGCCCAGCGCATCCGCCTGGCCACCCAGATCGGCTCCGGCCTGGTGGGGGTGTGCTATATCCTGGACGAGCCCAGCATCGGCCTGCATCAGCGGGACAATGACAAGCTGCTTAGGACCTTGAAGAACCTGCGGGATCTGGGCAATACCATGATCGTGGTGGAGCATGACGAGGACACCATGCTGGAGGCGGACTACGTAGTGGACATCGGCCCCGGGGCCGGTTCCCACGGAGGGGAGGTGGTGGCCTGCGGCACCGCCGAGGAGATCATGCAGATACCGGAATCCGTCACGGGAAAATATCTCAGCGGCGAGCTTGCCATCCCCATCCCCGGGGAGCGCCGCGCTCCCACCGGCTTCCTGAAGGTGCAGGGGGCCAGGGAGAACAACCTGAAAGGCGTGAACGTAGAGATTCCCCTGGGGGTCATGACCTGTGTCACCGGCGTGTCCGGGTCGGGAAAAAGCTCCCTTGTAAACGAAATTTTGTACAAGCGCCTTGCCAGGGACCTGAACCGGGCCAGATGCATCCCCGGGAAGCACAGGGACATCCAGGGCCTGGAGCAGTTGGACAAGGTCATCGCCATCGACCAGTCCCCCATCGGCCGCACGCCCCGCTCCAACCCGGCCACCTACACGGGAGTCTTCGACCAGATTAGGGACCTCTTCGCCTCTACGGCGGACGCCAAGGCCAAGGGCTACACCAAGGGGCGCTTCAGCTTCAACGTCAAGGGCGGGCGCTGCGAGGCCTGCGGCGGGGACGGCATCATCAAGATAGAGATGCACTTCCTGCCGGATGTGTACGTGCCCTGCGAGGTCTGCGGCGGCAAGCGCTATAACCGGGAGACTCTGGACGTGAAATACAAGGGAAAGAGCATCTTCGACGTGCTGGACATGACCGTGGACGAGGCCTGCGGCTTCTTCGAGAACGTGCCCTCCATCCGGCGCAAGATCGAGACCCTCTACGATGTGGGGCTTTCCTACGTGAAGCTGGGGCAGCCCTCCACCACCCTCTCCGGCGGGGAGGCCCAGCGCATCAAGCTGGCCACGGAGCTCTCTAGGCGCAGCACGGGCAAGACCATCTACATCCTGGACGAGCCCACCACGGGCCTGCACTTCGCGGACGTGCACAAGCTGGTGGACATCCTCCACAGGCTCACGGAGGGCGGCAACACGGTTGTAGTCATCGAGCACAACCTGGATGTGATTAAGACCGCGGACTATATCGTCGACATGGGCCCCGAGGGCGGCGACCGGGGCGGCACCGTGATCGCCACGGGCACGCCGGAGCAGGTGGCGGAGGAGAAGCGGTCCTACACGGGCATCTATATTAAGAAGATGCTGGATAAAAGTAAGGCCAGGAAAGCATTGGAAAAAGAAAAAGGGAAAAAAGGCTAAAGAAGAGAAGGGATTCTGCCGAAATTGTTATATAACCTGACAGTTCCTCTGACTGCCCC
>CAMQOJ010000253.1 GCA_947003375.1 uncultured Lachnospiraceae bacterium | reverse complement strand
GCTGGCCGTGAGGGGATTCCGGTGGACTGGAATAGCCGTGGCGCAAGGGGCAGGCGCGCTGCGGGGCAGGGAGGGACACCCGCGAAAGCGTCTGCGGAGCCAGACAGAAAGCCCGTAAGGCTCATGGAGGACAAATGGCAGCAGCTCTGGGCCATATACCCCCATATCCGGCCATTCCAGGATGCCAGGGAGTACCTCTCCATCGGCCCCTCCGATTTCGTGCTGTTCCCGGAGACCTCCTACAAGGCCGTGAACAACAGCTTCCTGCTCCATGGCTACTACAATTACCACCATCTGCTCCTGGCCCGGGTGGAGAGGAAAGGAGAGGACTGCTATTACATAGGCGTGCCGGGGAATTTCTACGAGAGGGAGAAGCAGGTGGCCATCATGTTCGGCTTCGAGAGTTTCGAATGCGCCGAGGAGCCCGCCCAGGCAGGGGATTTCGGGTATTATATGATGCGGGCGGAAATCTAGTCCACCGGTGCATTCATTCCCGAATAAGTCGTGGTTGATGTCCGAGTTTGCGCAGCAAACAGTTTACAAGCTCTCAGGACAGATAATTGTGATGGAGGTTGTTGGACAGTTTTTTCTGACAACCTCTTGCAGCAACATTCCCTGAATAATCTTGTACATCAATGTAGTCCTTTTAATATCGTCTGCATTGATATACGCACCGCCAACCTTTGCCATTCGGGTGATTGTTGATTTGCCGCTTCCATTTGGACCGGCAAATACAACGACTTCCGGAAGTCTTACCACATCATTTTCCGACATACTCGCGCCTCCCGTCCGGATATTCAAGATACGCTTTCTGAGTTTTATCGTCATATCCTGCAATAGGCACCCCCTTTATTTTTCTTACCTCATTATCAATCCTTATAGATTCCCGGAATCTTACCGTTAACTCCTCGTCAGAGAGCCCGCAAGTGGAATCTAATTCATTTAGAATCGTCATTCGTTAATCTCCTTTCTGAATCTTGTATATGTTATGCATATAATCCCTAAATTTTCCAATGTCTGATAATAATCCGTATTGTAGCTTTTGAGAAGTCATGATTGCCCGATTATAGTCCAATGTAACCTTTTATTTGCGGCATATCCACCTGTTTTCCGATTCTGTTTTTTGAAGTAATACATTTCCACTCGTCATATGTTAATTTGCATTTATACATACATCCGCTCCTATCAAACTTCGACTTTCCATTTGATTATATCATAGATAGCGCCGGTGTACTAGAGCCCTTCCCCGTCAAAGGCCGGGATGAAGCTCTCCGCCGCCGTGCCGCCCTCCTGCATGTAGCCCTTCTCGATGCCGATTCTGTCGGCGAAATCCAGCACCCGCCGGTATTCCTCCTCCGTCACCGGCCGGGCCAGGGGCGAGTGGGCGAACTCCGGCATCCGCTTTAGATGCTCCAGCGGCGTGTACTGGTTCATGATACTGACATAGATGTCATTTCCGTAGGTGTCATGGAGGTAGCGCAGGATCCGCTTGGAATCCCCCGCGCAGCCCGGGAGCAGCAGATGGCGCACTATGACGCCCCGCTCCATGAGCCCGCTGTCCGGGGACAGGACGGGCCTGCCCACCTGCCGGAACATTTCGGCAATGGCCGCACAGGCTTTTCCGAAATAATCCGGGGCGCGGGAGTAGAGGGCGGAGAGCCGGGGAGACTGGTATTTCAGGTCCGGCAGATAGATGTCCACCAGGCCCTCCAGCATGCGCAGGGAGGCGGCCTCCTCATAGCCGGAGCTGTTGTACACCACGGGGATGGAGAGGCCTGCCCCCTTTGCCGTCTGCAGGGCCAGGCAGACCTGCGGCAGGAAATGGCCTGCCGTCACCAGGTTGATATTGACGGCGCCCTTCTCCTGGAGCTCCAGGAAGATCTGGGAGAGCCGCTCCAGGGACAGCCCCTGCCCTCTCTTGCCGATAGCGATGTCATGGTTCTGGCAGAAGACGCACTGCAGGCTGCAGCCGGAGAAGAACACCGCGCCGGAGCCCCGGCTGCCGCAGATACAGGGCTCCTCCCAGAAGTGCAGGGCCGCCCTGGCAGCCGCGATTTCGGCACCCTGGCCACAGAAGCCCGTATTCCCTGCGGTGCGGTCTGCGTGGCACATGCGGGGACAGAGGGTGCAGTCGCTCATCATCCAATCAATTGTCTCGAGGGTTATCTCCATAAAACCATCTCCGTAAAACCAGATTTAGCAAAACGTTTCATCGGACAAACACAGGGGCGGTGTCTGCGCCCCGGGCTGCCGGGAAACGGTAGGAGCCGTATAGGCTTGTGCAGATACGCCTGCCGGGCGGGGCGCGGGTCCCGTCGATTGCTCCGGCGGGCATGGGGAAGCCGCCAGACACAAAAAATCCGTACCCCTTCAAGGCCGGTACAGCTCCACCCGGCTGCCTCACGGCACATGAGAGGTTCCGCTTAGTGCTGCTTTGTTCCCAACCTGACACGATTCACGGATTCCCATTGCGCAAGACCGAATTTCATCACTGTACCGAACCTTGAAGAGATACGGCCTTTTTAGTATAGCCGAACCGGGGAGGGTTGTCAAGGAGAAAAAATTTTTACGGCGGCGTTTCTGTTGACATTTCCCGGCTTATAAAGTAAGCTATATGTGCAGCGATTAAATCTTGCCAAAAACCGGATAAACGGCATGACCGGCTGTGCTATGTGGCTGGCAAGAATTCAATGCCGTTTATATATTCTTATCAAAACAAAACATCCCGACATAGGCGCCAGAGTGCGCGGCGGAGGGAGCCCGCCAGAGGCGGGGGTGGAGGTGTGACATGATTTTCCAGGACATGGACAGGATCGTATTCGCAGGGGACTCCGTGACGGACATGGGCAGCGTCCAGCCGGTGGGGGAGGGGCTGTTCGACAATCTGGGCACGGGGTATGTGCGGATTATCGACAATATGCTGTCGGCCTGCTACCCGGAGCGGCGGATCCGGGTGACGAACTCCGGAGTCTCCGGCAATACCAGCCGGGACCTGCTGGCGAGGTTCCAGAGCGATGTGGTGGACTTAAAGCCGGACTGGGTCTCTATCTGCATCGGCATCAATGACGTGTGGAGGCAGTTCGACTCTCCGGCCATCCCGGACGGCCAGGTGCTGCCGGAGGAATACGAGCAGAACGTGGAACAGATGATTCTCCAGGTAAAGGGCAAGGTGAAGGGCATTTTCCTGCTCTCCCCCTATTACATGGAGCCCAACAGGGAGGACGGCATGCGCAGGAGGATGGACGAGTACGTGGCCATCTGCGCAAAGCTTGCGGGAAAGCACGGCTGTACCTTCGTGGACTTCCAGCAGATGTATGAGGATTACTGTAAAATACGCCACTCGGCCTTCATCGCCTGGGACAGGGTGCATCCCAACCGGGTGGGAGCCACGCTGATGGCCAGGGCGTTTCTGACGGAATGCGGGTTCGACTATGGACATGTATATCCGTAAGGGCGATGAAAAGCAAACGAGAAAACAATTAAAGACAGACGGGGCGGGAAGACATTGGGAACCGCATAGGCCACGGAAACCGGAGCAGGCCGGGGGCGGTGAAAGCTGACGGCCTCCGGAACTGCCGGAGCTGCCGTATTCGGGCGCGCTTCAGCGCCGCACAGAAAGAGAGGAATGAGGAATCATGAACAAAAGCGCATTTCATCAATTGTCATACGGAGTATATGTAGTCAGCACATGGGACAAGGGCAGGGCCACCGGCTGCACGGCCAACAGCGCCATGCAGATCACCTCGGAGCCAGCCACCATCGCCGTGAGCATCAACCATGACAACTACACCAACCAGTGCATCCAGGACACCGGAAAGTTCGCCATCTCCATCCTGGGAGAGAACTCCAGGCCCGGCATCATCGGCACCTTCGGCTTCAAGAGCGGAAAGGACAACGATAAGTTCGACGAGGTGGACTACGCGGTGAAGGGCTTCCTGCCCGTGGTGACGGATGCCTGCGCCTACATCGTCTGCGAGGTGATCGACAAGATGGAGACCTCCACCCACACGGTATTCCTGGGCAAGGTGCTGGACGCGGACATCCTGAAAAAGGACACCCCCATGACCTACGCGTATTACCATAATGTCATCAAGGGGAAGAGCCCGAAGAACGCGCCTACCTATATCGCGGAGTAGGGCGGACAGGGCGCTGTACTGCTGTTTCCCCACAGAGGGCGGGGACGTGGCGGCGAAAGCCAGGCTGGCTGCGGAGGAGCCTGCAAAATGGGGCGGAGAGGCAAAAAACAAAATGCTTGACAGAGCCGCCGGGATGGGGTAGACTGTAAAAAGGGATAAGAAAACCAAAATAAAACGAAAGGGAGGACTTTATGCGAAGCATTGTGATGGAGGATTCTGCAAAATAAATATTGCAGAGGGTGGATGCCTGTAGGGACGCTACAGGTCTGCTCCGTGTGCCGGTGATACGACCGGCGGCCGTACAATGTGCTTCGTACAGAGACTTTTCCTGATAAAATGAGCTGATGAGCGCTTCCCGTTCCTTTTTGGAGGCGGACTTTGGCTTTGGAAAGTGAATGACTTGACTGAAGAGCATACCTGTATAGCTATGCTCTTTTTTGATGCACTGACCTGTGCACAAAGGGCTATGGCACATGAAACATGCCGTCAGGAAGGCGCACGGAAAAACAGGAAATCATATTCGTTATACTGCAGACCGCCAGGATTTACAGTGGTGTCCCCGGGAAAGTACCTGGCTGGCGGTCTGCAGTCGGGTCGCACTGCAAATTTAAATGGTGCCCAGTATAAAAAGGAGTGGCTATGAGAAGGACAGAGGAAATCTTGGAATTTGACAAAATAAAGGAAAAATGGGCGCAGCTTGCGCTGACGGAAGCGGCAAAGGGGAGGATCATGGGACAGGAGCCCTGTCTGTCTGAGACGGAGCTTGCGCTGCGCCAGCAGGAGACCACGGAGGCCAGGACGCTGCTGGAACAGGAGGGGACGCCGCCGCTGGTGTCCATGGAGGGCATCGATACGCTGCTAGCCGTGGCGGGACGGGGCGACTGTCTGACGGCGGCCCAGTTGGAGCAGATAGAAAGCGCCCTGACGGCGGTGAAGCGGCTGAAGGACTACCTGGACAGAGGCAAAGCTCTGGAGCTGTCCCTGCCCTACTACGAGGAGAACCTGGACGGCCTGGCGGACATCCGGGACGCCATCCACGTGCAGATTCGCAGCGGCCGGGTGGACGATTACGCCTCCAAACTGCTGCACGGCATACGCGCCGACATCCAGCGGACAAAGGAGCGGATGAAGGAAAAGGCCGATGGGATCATGAAGAGCCATAAGGAGTGCATGTCCGACAGCTACAGCACCTTCCGGAACGGCCGCCTGTGCGTGCCGGTGAAGAAGGAGTATAAATTCCGGATATCCGGAAGCGTCATCGACAAATCCGCCACGGGCAGCACCCTGTTCATAGAGCCTGCGGCGGTGGCGAAGCACAGCGAGGAGCTCTCGCTCCTTATGATAGACGAGGAGAATGAGGAGCGCCGGATTCTCTACACCCTCACCGCCCAGGTGGCGGAGAGCGGGGAGGCCATGGCGCAGAACCTGCGCACCATGGAGAAACTGGACTTCATCTTTTCCAAGGGGAAGCTGAGCATGGAGCTCCACGGAACCCGGCCCCGGATCAACACCGGACGGCGCATCCTGCTGAAGGAGGCCCGCCATCCCCTGATGGACAGGGAGACCTGCGTCCCCCAGGATTTCCGTATAGGGGACGATTACAGAGGGATAGTCATAACCGGGCCCAACACCGGGGGCAAGACCGTGGCCATCAAGACCGTGGCCCTGAGCTGCATGATGGCCCAGTGCGGCCTCCATGTGAGCTGCCGGGAGGCGGATATCTGCATGAACAGCAGCTTCCTGTGCGACATCGGGGACGGCCAGAATCTGTCGGAGAACCTGTCCACCTTTTCCGCCCATATCACCAATGTGCTGGATATCCTGAGAGAGGTGGGGCCGGAGAGCCTGGTGGTCATGGACGAGCTGGGTTCGGGCACGGATCCTGCGGAGGGGATGGGCATCGCCGTGGCCATCATGGAGGAGCTGAAAAAGAGCGGCTGCCTGTTCCTGGTGACCACCCATTACCCGGAGGTGAAGGAGTACGCCGCAGCAGCGGAGGGGCTGATAAACGCCAGGATGACATTCGACCGGGAGAGCCTGCAGCCCACTTACCAGATGGTGATCGGGGAGGCGGGGGAGAGCTGCGCCTTCTATATCGCGGCCAGGCTGGGCATGCCGGAACATATGCTCCGGACAGCGGCCCGGACGGCCTATGGGGCGGGAATCCCGACAGGCGCCCCCAGAGGTGCGGAAGGGGACCCGCGGAGGCCGGAGCAGGTGGCGGCTGACAGGGATAAGGAAGCCGGCAGAGAAAAGGCGGCTGGCAGGGATAAGGAGGACGGCAGAGAAGAGGAAGCCGGCAGAGAAAAGGCGGCTGGCAGGGATAAGGAGGACGGCAGAGAAGA
>CAMQOJ010000252.1 GCA_947003375.1 uncultured Lachnospiraceae bacterium | reverse complement strand
ACACGAGTCTCTTCGTCGGCAGCGTCAGATGTGTATAAGAGACAGGTATGGGGATGTGCGAATCCTGGAGGAGAATTACGATATGATGCGCAGATGGTTCGCTTATCTGGAGAGCCGTGCGGGGAAGGAAGGGCAGCAGGGGACAGAGGCGCAGTACCCTCAGGCCCAGCCGCCAATGCCGCAGATGCCAGAGGAGCATCGAGCCGAGGACGTCAGGATGTCCGCGAATCCGGAGCAGAAACCGGAAAAGGCTCAGGCTGTCAGGATGTCCGCGAATCCGGCCCAGCCGCAAGGAGAGCCTCCTGCCGCTGCAGGAATGCCCATGGACTTGACCCAGGTACCGGAAGAGTACCGTGCCGTGGTGGCCAGCATGCCCAGGGAGAAGCTGGCGGAGATGATGGAGAAATTCCGGCAGACAGGCGGCAAGGATCCGATGAACGCAAAAGCCAGTAGCAATGGGGCGACAAAGGAGGCGCCTATCCCGAACCCCTACGCCGACTATGCCATCGAGACAGGTGTAGACTACGGCGAGTGGTGCGAGCCGGATGTGGAGAGCACTTCGGTGATGGGCAGGCCCCAGGGCAAGGTGGCTACGGCCTACTTCGCCAGATCCGGCCAGATGCTGGCTGAGATTGCGGGTATCCTGGGGAAAGAGGAGGATGCGTTCAGATATGAAGAAATTTCCGAAAAAGCGAAAGGCGCGTTCCGCCATCTGGCAATGGAGGAGGGTAGGCTCCGGTCTGACAGGCAGGCGGAATATGTGCGCGCCATTTCCTTTGACTTGCTGGACCAGGAGGAGAAGCGCCAGGCGGCAGCCGGCTTGAATGAACTGGTGATAAATGCCGGCTATCACCTGAACACAGGCTTCCTCTCCACGCCTTTCCTCTGCGGGGTGCTGGCGGAGCATGGCTACATAGAGACGGCGTACAGGCTGCTGCTCCAGGACACCATGCCAAGCTGGCTCTATGCGGTGAAGAAAGGAGCCACCACCATCTGGGAGACATGGGACGGCAAGGCCTCCCTGAACCATTATTCCTATGGGGCTGTCTGCGGCTGGCTCTTCTCCGGGGTCTGCGGCATCCGGCTGGAGCAGGGGCGGATCGTCATACAGCCAACGCCCCATGAATCGTTACAGTACGCAAAGGCATCTTACCTGTCCCCGGTGGGGGAGATTGTCAGCGGCTGGCGGTATGAGGAGGAGAAGATAGCCTATGAGATAGAGATTCCTGCGGGCGCTGAGGCAGAGGTAATCCTGCCGGATGGACGGCAGAAGAAGCTGTGGGCCGGGAAACATTGCCTGTAGAATTTGGAACATACAGTTCCGCTGGACAGATGGGCATGCCTGGAGAGCAGGAATATGTCCGGATATAGGACGGAAGGGAAGACTTTGGATATGGTCATGGACACGAAAGGGCATCTGGAGGAGCGCCTGGACGGGTATAGAAAAAGCTATGAGTAGGGGCCGAACACCATGTGTTCAGCCCCGCTTGTCTCTCCGTGTATGGAATCCTCAATTCATATGCCGCACAATCCGGTAATAGGCCATGGAAGTCCTTTTATAACTGAAGCAGTACACGATAGCGAACACCAGACAGCCTGCCGCGGTACAGCCAATCAGCAGGGCGGACTCGAAGAAGCCGATGGCCCCCAGCAGCATATACACCATGCGCATCCCCACGGCTGTGTGGAGGACAGCCCCAAGCAAGGGAAGCCCGAACACCATGCTGATCTGTGTCCGGATGGTGCGCCGGATTTCCTTGTCGCTCATCCCCACCTGCTGCATGACTTCAAAGTTTTTCTGATCCTCGAAGCCCTCCGTGAGCTGCTTGTAGTACATGATGATCAGCAGGCAGATCAGGAAGATGAGGCCGAAGAAGATGCCGATGAACAGCAGCCCGCCGTACATGCTCCGCTGGTCTGCCATGCCGGCTCTGTGGTCGCTATACCCGGCGAAGCCAGATACCGTGTTCAGACGCTGGCTCAGGGCTGCGGAGAATGTGTCCACATCCGCGTCCTCCCCCTGGGCATTGAAACCATAGAAGTAGGTGTGGGACTGCGCACTGTCTACCAGGAATGCCGCGCATACCTTTTCTACCTGCTCCTTATCGGGCAACACGGCAAGATAGGTGTTGCTAAAGGCGCTGTTGGGCGTCTTCCGGCTGATGCTGCACTCATAGAGCTCCTCTTTCACCCGGTACTCCAAAGTCTCGAAACAGATAGTATCCATGGCGAAATCCGGGCCGCTGCTGTAGATGAGGGCCTCATCCGAAGCCAATGCGGCAGATGTCCCTGTCATCAGCTCATATTCGTCCTGGGTCATCAGCAGTACGATTTCCATCTCCGTGTACATATTGCCCGATCCGTCCCAGAACAGGAAGGAATTTCCCTCTTTTTTGGTGGACAGCTCGATGCTGTCAAAGAGGAACTCCTCCTCCAGGGCCACATGGTTCGCCTCTGCCAGAGCCTTCGCGTCCTGCTGCAGGGCAGGGGCATCCGCGGCGGCATTTCCGAAGCAGGTAATCTCGAACACGCGCCGGAAATTGGAGCTCACGATAGTATCCATATCCAGGTACACCACCACAGTGCACACCGCCGTGATGATGACCATGGTGGAGAACACACAGATATTGGACAGGCTGGCGGCATTTTTCTTCATGCGGTAGAGCATGCCGGAGACGGTGACGAAATGCTCCGGACGGTAGTAGAACTTCTTGCGTCTCTTCAGGAAGCGCAGTAAGGCGATGCTTCCCGAGGTGAACAGGAAGTAGGTGCCTATGATGACGAGAAAGACGGCCAGGAAGAACTCCATGAAGACCTGGGCGGCGAGCTTAGAGGAGAGGGCGGTAGAGTAGCCCGCTGCCATGGCGAAGATACCTATGATACTCAGAGGCAGGATATGGCGGGGCTCCTTCTCGCCTTTCCGGGAATCGCTCATCAGCTCCACGGGGTTAGCCTTGCCTACCTGAATCAGGTTCACGGTCAGGTTCAGGGCAGTGATGAAGGCGTAGAACAGCAGGCTGTCCGTGATGGCTTTCGGGCTTACCGTGAACTCTACGTCCACCTGCATTTTTGCCAGGTTCAGGAGCAGCAGGAAGATCAGCCGGGAGAAAACCAGCCCCAGGACGATGGCCCCTGCCATCACGCAGGCATAGACAATCAGGCTCTCCCAGAACATCATGATGCCGATGTGCTTCTTCTCCAGCCCCAGCATGCTGTACAGGCCCAGCTCCTTCTTGCGCCGCTTGATCAGGAAGCTGTTGGTGTAATAGAGGAAGGGCACCATGATGATCCCCAGCAGCCAGAAGCCTATGTTGACCAGTATCAGGGTATAGACGCCCTTGGGCAGGTTGTACATGATATCGTTCTTCAGTATCAGGTCAAAGACGAAGTAGGTGAACATGGCAAAGGTGCTGATGCCGATGTAGGGCAGGTAGGTAGTGGTATTCTTGCGGATGTTGGAGACTGCCATCCTGGGCAGCAGGCTGGCGGGTCTTTTTCTTGCTGTGGTCATATTATGCCTCCTGTTCAAATCGCTGCGCGTGCCTGCTCTCCGTGTGCAGTACGGTCAGCGTGTCCGATATCTTCTGGTACATCTCGTCGTCCGAAAGCCGGCCTCTGTAAATCTGGTTGAAGATTACGCCGTCCTTGATGAAGAGCACCCGCCCGGCCCGGCTGGCGGCCTGGGTGCTGTGGGTCACCATGAGGATGGTCTGGCCCTCCGCGTTCACCTCGGAAAAGATGTCCAACAGCCTGGCGGAGGCCTTGGAGTCCAGCGCGCCGGTGGGCTCGTCCGCCAGCACGATCTGGGGATCCGTAATCAGCGCCCGGGCCACCGCGGCCCGCTGCTTCTGGCCGCCGGAGACCTCATAGGGGTATTTCTCCAAAAGCTCCGCGATGCCAAGCTTACCGGCCAGAGGGGCCAGGCGCGTCTCCATCTGGCCGTAGTCGCTGCCTGCCAGCACCAGTGGCAGGTAGATGTTGTCCCGCAGGGAAAGGGTGTCCAGGAGGTTGAAGTCCTGGAAGACGAAGCCCAGGTTGTCCCGGCGGAAAGCGCAGAGGTCCTTCTGCCTGATTTCCGCCATGTCCCTGCCCGACAGGATCACCTGCCCGGCGGTGGGCCTGTCCAGGGATGCCATGATGTTCAGCAGGGTGGTCTTACCCGAGCCGGACTCTCCCATGATGGCCACATATTCTCCCTGTTCCACGGAGAAGTTCACGTTGTCCAGCGCCTGTACCTTGTTGCCGCCCAGGCGGGTGGTATATACTTTCTTTAGATTTTTCACTTCCAGCAATGACATATGATGCGTCCTCCTTGTGCCTTCTGTTTGCTTCGTGATGAACTGTTGTACAGCTCTTCATCACAAGATAAGGATACAAAAAAAGGAAATGGAATGCCATCGAACATCCTTACATTTCCTTTTTGCATCCTTACATTTTTGCAAGCTTAGCGGGCAGCCTTCCGCATGTCTTATGGCCCTAGGCTCTTTTCGGCATTTGGAATCCCCAGGATGATTCGGGTGCCCTGGCCCTCCTGGCTTTCCGCCCGTATGGTCACGTTCAGATGGGTGAAGACCTGGCGGCACAGGTACAGGCCGATGCCGGTGGATTTCTTGTCCAGCCTGCCGTTATAGCCCGTGAAGCCCTTTTCGAAGATGCGGGGTAGGTCCTCCGCGCGGATGCCTATGCCGGTGTCTTCGATGGAGAGCATCACCCGCTCCCCCTCCGCCCAGGCGTTGACGGAGATGCCGCCCCTGTTGGTGTACTTGATGCTGTTGGACAGGAGCTGCTCCAGGCAGAAGACGAACCATTTTTCGTCCGTCAGAATCTGCCATGGGATGAAATCCCCCGATTCCGATGAAGGCAATTCCAAGCTTAGGGATTTGTTGATGAAGGACAGGGCATATTTCCTGACGGCCTGCTTTACCAGGACGTACAGGTCGTGTCTTTCCAACACCAGGTCGGAGGAGATGCTCTCCAGCCTCTGGAAGGTCAGCACCATCTCCGCGTACTGCTCGATCCGGAACAGCTCCTCCTTCAGCAGGAAAGCATCCCTGTCCTGAAGCTTTGATTTGTCCAGCAGCCGGATGGCGGAGATGGGGGTCTTGATCTGGTGGGTCCACATCATATAATAGTCGGCCCGCTCTGCGGCTTTCGCCTCCCAGAGTCGCTGCTCCTCCCGGTGGGATTGGCAGACCAGGGACAGGAGGAGGCGCTGTGCCCCATGAAGGCTCTCCGCGGCTTCGATGTCGCCCTCCGCCTCCTGCAGGAGCTGGCCTTCGGCCTCGTCGAACAGCAGCTCCCCGCTGTGCGCAAAATGGTGGAAGGCCTTCTCCAGCTGCCGGCTTTTCCGTACATACCCTATGCCCTCCCAGAGCAGGGCCAGGCACCAGGCCATGAAGGTCAGCAGGGCGGCATACAGGAGTTTTTCCAGGTTTTCAATATGGTAGAGGCTTCCCACTGCAACGAAGAAGAATACGGTCAGGGCGTACAGCAGCAGGATAAGCTTTTTCTCTTTCAGATAGCGCAGCCACAGTCTCATGTTCAGCCTCCAATCTGGTAGCCAAGGCCTTTTTTTGTCTGAATGGGCAGATTGGCCCCTGCGCCCTCCAGCTTTTTGCGCAGCCTTGTCATGTTCACGGTGAGGGTGTTGTCGTCTACGAAGCAGTCATTGTCCCAGAGACGCTTCATGATGGCCTCCCGGGACACGGTCTGCCCGGCGTTTTCAAATAAAAGCTGCAGGATTTTAAACTCGTTTTTCGTCAGCTCCAGCTTTTCGCCGTTCACCAACAGGGAGGCATCCGTCAGATCCAGAATCAGGCCATGGCATTCCATGATGTTGGTGGGCTCCCGGAAGGCATAGGTGCGCCGGAGCATGGCCTGTACCTTGGCGGAGAGCACCTCGGGCTCGAAGGGCTTGGTCACAAAATCGTCCCCGCCCATGTTCACGGCCATGACAATGTTCATGTTGTCGCTGGCGGAGGAGACGAAGATGATGGGCACCTTGGAAATCTGCCGGATCTGGGCACACCAATAATAGCCGTTGTAAAAGGGCAGGCCGATGTCCATCAGCACCAGGTGGGGGGAGCAGGCTGCAAATGTCCCCAGCACATTGCCGAAGTCCTCCGCGCAGACGACCTCATAGCCCCATCTCTCCAGATGGCGCTTCATCTCTCCTGCGATGACGGAATCGTCTTCCACCAATAGGAGCCTGTAGCTCGTCCCGTTTCCGGTTCCCATATCCATGTCTGTCTCCTCCGGTTCGTAAATACTTTGTCTGTCCAGCTTATTAAGCGTTATATTATTTAGAAGCAAACTGTACAATAGAATCCAAGACAGGATTCTATCGTCTAGTACAATAGAATCCAAGACAGGATTCTATCGTCTAGTACAATAGAATCCAAGAGAGGATTCTATCGTCTAGTACAATAGAATCCAAGAGAGGATTCTATTGTCTAGTATAATAGCGTTTTATGGGAAATTGGTTACAATTCACGGCCTAGC
>CAMQOJ010000251.1 GCA_947003375.1 uncultured Lachnospiraceae bacterium | reverse complement strand
TTTTCATCCCAGTTCTTGACACAAGTGGTATTACTTATTCCGCTTTTTCTTCCCTCGGCTTCGCGTCCACGATTCTTCTGATCAATTCCAGAATCTCATGCTCCGTATGGCCTTTTTCATCGCACCACTCAATGACTTCTTTGATTTCTTTCATCTACATATCATTTCCTTCCGCAGCACTGCTTGTACTTCTTGCCGCTGCCGCAGGGGCAGGGATCGTTGGGATAGACCTTGGCATTGGCACGCTTGGCAGGGGCCTTGGCCAGGGAATCGTCCTTGTTGGTGCCGGTGACCTTGGCCACCTGCTCCCGCTCCACCTTCTGCTCCACCTTGATGTGCAGCAGCATCCGGACGGTCTCCTCCTTGATGTTCTGGGTCATCTCATCGAACATGTCGTAGCCGCTCATCTTGTACTCCACCAGGGGATCCCTCTGGCCGTAGGCCTGGAGGCCGATGCCCTGCCGCAGCTGCTCCATGTCGTCGATGTGGTCCATCCATTTCCTGTCTATGACCTTCAGCAGAATGACCCGCTCCAGCTCTCTGATGGCCTCCGCGTTGGGGAACTCCGCCTCCTTGCTCTCATAGAGCTTCACGGCCTCCTCCTTGAGCTGCTGCTTTAAGCTGTTCTTCTTAGGCTTGGCCACCCGCTCCGCCGTGACGGGCTCCAGGGGGATGGTGGGGATCAGCAGGGTGTTGAGCTCGCCGAAGTTCCACTCCTCCACAGGCGCGTCGTCGTTGATGCTGGTGTCCACGCAGTTCTCCACGATGTCTGTGATCATCTTGTAGATGAAGTCCCGCATGCTCTCGCCGTTCAGCACCCGCAGGCGCTCGTCGTAGATGATCTCCCGCTGCTCGCTCATGACCCTGTCGTACTCCAGCAGATTCTTTCGGATGCCGAAGTTGTTGTTCTCTATCTTCTTCTGGGCAGACTCGATGGCATTGGTCAGGGCGCTGTGCTCGATTTCCTGCCCCTCGGGCACGCCCAGCCTGTTGAACATGTTGATCAGCCGCTCGGAGCCGAACAGCCGCATCAGGTCGTCCTCCAGGGAAATGTAGAACTTCGACTCGCCGGGGTCTCCCTGACGGCCGGAACGTCCCCGGAGCTGATTGTCGATACGCCGGGACTCATGTCGCTCCGTACCCACGATCTTCAGGCCGCCCGCTGCCCTGGACTCCTCGTCCAGCTTGATGTCCGTACCGCGGCCCGCCATGTTGGTGGCGATGGTCACCGCACCGTGGACGCCGGCATCCGCCACGATCTCCGCCTCCATCTCGTGGAACTTGGCGTTCAGCACCTTGTGCTGGATGCCCCGCCTGGTCAGCATCTTGCTCAGCTCCTCGCTGGCCTCGATGGTGATGGTGCCCACCAGCACGGGCTGGCCCTTGGCATGGGCCTCCTCCACCGCGTCCACGATGGCCTTCAGCTTCTCTGCCTTGGTCTTGTACACCGCATCCTGCAAGTCCTTACGGATCACCGGCAGATTGGTGGGCACTTCCACCACGTCCATGCCGTATATCTCCCGGAACTCCTTTTCCTCCGTGAGGGCCGTACCGGTAGCGCCGCATTTCTTCTCGAACAGGTTAAAGAAATTCTGGAAGGTGATGGTGGCCAGGGTCTTGCTCTCCCGCTTCACCTTCACATGCTCCTTTGCCTCTATGGCCTGGTGCAGGCCGTCGGAATACCGCCGCCCGGGCATGATGCGCCCGGTGAACTGATCCACAATCAGCACCTGGTCGTCCTTGACTACATAGTCCTGGTCGCGGAACATCAGGTTGTGGGCCCGCAGGGCCAGTATGATATTGTGCTGAATCTCCAGGTTCTCGGGATCCGCGTAGTTCTGGATATGGAAGAAATCCTCCACCTTCTTCACACCGGCCGCGGTGAGGTTCACCACCTTGTCCTTCTCATTGACGATGAAGTCCCCGCTCTCCTCCTGGACCACGCCCATGATGGCGTCCATCTTGGTCAGCTCCTGCACGTCCGCGCCCCTCTGCATCCGGCGGGCCAGCAGGTCGCACATCTCGTAGAGGGCGGTGGATTTGCCGCTCTGGCCGGAGATGATCAGAGGCGTCCTGGCCTCGTCGATCAGCACCGAGTCCACCTCATCTATGATGCAGAAGTGCAGGCCCCGCAGGACAAGCTGCTCCTTGTAGATGACCATATTGTCGCGCAGGTAATCGAAGCCCAGCTCGTTGTTGGTCACATAGGTGATGTCGCACTGGTAGGCCTTCTGGCGCTCCTCGCTGGTCATGCTGTTGAGGATCATTCCCACGGACAGGCCCAGGAACTCATGCACCTGTCCCATCCACTCCGCGTCACGCTTCACCAGATAGTCGTTCACCGTCACCACATGGACGCCCTTGCCCTCCAGTGCATTGAGGTAGGCCGGGAGCAGGAATGTCTGGGTCTTTCCTTCACCGGTGCGCAGCTCTGCGATGCGACCCTGGTGCATGATGATGCCGCCGATCAGCTGTACTCTGTAATGCTCTGTCTTCAGCACCCTGGCCGTGGCCTCCCTGACGGTGGCGTAGGCCTCGGGAAGCAGGTCGTCCAAAGTCGCTCCCTCCGCCAGCCTCTTCTTGAATTCCGCAGTCTTGTTCCGCAGCTCCTCATCGGAGAGGGCCTGCATCTGGGGGCGCAGCCCTTCGATTTTCTCCACCAGGGGCATGATCCTCTTGATTTCCCTCTCACTGTGAGTGCCAAATACCTTATCGATTATCTTCACGGTTGTCCATACCTTTCTATGGCTTTGTATAAAAGCCCTGCCCTTTATTGTACCAGATTTGTCCAGGGGATTCAACACTTAGCTGACGGAAGATATGAATATTTCATCAATATTTTATGAACAGTCCCCGAACATCAGGATATATTTCTCGGGAAGCACGCCCATGGGCAGGTAGCAGCGCAAGGAATTTCCCTCTCTGTCCAAGCAGGATACCTCCACGCTGCCCTCCTGGAACAGGCTGTCGCTGTGGCAGGGACCGGAATAGTCCATAAGCGCCCACAGCTCCTCTATCAGCGCCCGGTCGGTAATCTCCAGCGCGGGCAGCAGCCCAAACTCCCTGTCCGGAGTGGCCTGGATGGTCTCTCCGAAGAGTTCGGCCTTCTCCTGCTCCTTCTGGTCCTCCTGGTCCCCGGCCAGCCCGTAATACTTCCTGGCAAGGTCTGTCATCTCCTCCGCCGTCATCTCCTCATAGTTTCCGGGCAGGCTTAAAAATATGGCAGTGATTTCCCCGGGATCCGGCGCCGCCGCCCATTCTCCGAGGCCTGCGTTCTCCAGGGCCTCCAGGGTATACTCCATGGTGTCGTAGATGCTTATCCTGACCATGGTGCTGATTTCCGCTCTGCCCCAAGCATTGAATTCCAGGCTGGCCAGCCGCCTTCCCTTACCCTGGAACGCGCCCTCCGGATTCTCCAGCACATCCCGGTTGTAGGCCTGAATAATCGTCCAAAAGGCCTCCGGCCCAAAATCCCTCAGGGAAAATATCTCTCCGTAGCCCTGGCGCTGGAGCTCGAACTTCTCACAGCGCTCCAGCATCTCCTGGCTGATGCAGAAAGCGTATTCCACATATTCCTCGTGGGAGAGCAGGGGCCAGAGCAAGTCCTTGTCCCGGCTGTCTATGCAGTATCTCCTATAATAGCTCCTGCCGCTTTTCAGGGTGACCCTGGTGGGCAAATTGATCCACACTCCCTGTGGCTCCTCTTCTATGGCCCGCTCCAGGTAGGCGTAGATGGCGTCCGTATCCTGGAAGCGCATCCTGAAAAGCGGGGAGTCCTGGAAATCGACCAAGGTATAGCGATTGCTGAACTCCCCTGTCCAGACCCCTATCTCCGCGATTTCCTCCTTGTCCGGCAGATAGTCGTCATAACCCATCCAGTCCCAGTTGAAAGCGAAGCTGATGAGCAGCGTCACGGCCAGCACAGCCGCCGTCTGGCGCTTATGGGTGAAGAATGCCTTGAAATCCATGCTGAATATGATGTTAAGCACCCCAAGGCAGAGCAGGGCGGAAAGGGTCAGGCCGAAGATTCCCCAGGCCAGCATCTGGCCGCCCACGAACAACTGGAACAGCATCCATCCGCACATGCCCGCCACGACTCCCGCCAGGATCCTCATCAGGGTCTTGGCCGCCCGGTTCTTCACCCCCTGCTCCGCCAGCTCGGAAGCCCTCCTGCGGTACAGCAGCCATGCTAAGCACCCCAGAGCCGCCGCCAGGACAAAATCCACTGCCAGCTTCCCCAGGAAGCTCCCCAGACCGCCCTCCGTCCCCATCCTCCAGTAGAGCAGAGCCGGGGCCGCGAAGAGGGGAGAGACATGGGACAGAGCGCTCCAGTTCCACATGTCGTAGAACCGGTCCATATAGGACAGGAAAAAGGCGTACAGGATTCCGACGGCGCATATGCCCCCCAGGCCCAGGATCGCCATGCTGACCAGGGTATTGAGGATATTGCCGCTCAGCATCACTGCCGTCAGCACCAGGCCGTAGACCAGCAGGAACACGGTGGCCAATGTGGCCAGGGTCAGGGCCGCGGCCCCGAAGAGCCGGCCCATGTGCTCCCCGCCTGCGCCCAGCTTTCCCAGAAAGCCTGCCGCCAGGGCCAGGGTGGGCAGGTAGAACACAATGAAGGGCAGGAACCAGAGCAGGAAGCCATTCAGGAAGCAGGACGCGAACAGGGCGTCCCGCTTCACGGGCAGGCTGTGGTAGGTATCCACCATGTTTTTATGGAAGACGAAGCGGAAGCCGAAGAGTCCCGTTATGACGGCCCCGGCAATGGCCACTATCCCTCCCGTCACGGCGGCATATTCCCGGAAAAAGGACACCGTCTCCCCAATCAGGTACTCCCTGCTGTCCATCCCACGGAAGCGGATTCCCTCTGCCGCCATCTCCTCGACGCCCGCCTGGTTGCTGCGCCAGATCAGCCATGCCACGGTCAGCATCAGAAAGCTCCCCAAGGCGGACAGGGCCAGCATCCAGATTTTATGCCTCAGGTCTTCCCTCATGACCTTAAAAAAGAAGTTCTTTGACGTCATATCCCTTCACCTCCGTTTCGCTGATGAATATCTCCTCCAGGGACAGGGGCAGCAGCTCGTAGAATACAGGCGCGGTTTCCTCCAGAAACCCGTTCACCTCCTGCCTGCTGCCCCTGACCGTAAAGGTATAGAGAGCCCCTCTGTTGTCCATGGTCAGGATTTCCATGCCCTCTTTGATCCGGCGCAGCATCTCCTCCTCTTTGATGACGCACTGCACCTTATGGAGGTTCAGCTTCATCTCGTCCAAGTCCCGCTCGAAGAGGATGCCGCCCCTGTGCAGGAGCCCTACGGACTCGCAGATGTCCTCCAGCTCCCGCAGGTTGTGGGAGGCGATCACCGGGGTCAGGCCCCTCTCCTCTATCTCCCTGACGAACAGGGCCTTCACCGCCTGGCGCATGACAGGATCCAGGCCGTCGAATGTCTCGTCGCAGAACAGATATTTCGTGTTCGCGCTGATCCCGCAGAGGATGGAGAGCTGCTTCTTCATCCCCTTGGAAAAAGTGTTCACCTTGCGGCCCTGATCCAGGCCGAATTTTCCCATGAGTTCCTGCCATTTGGCGCTGTCGAAGCCCGGGTAGTAGGTCCGGTACAGGCGCAGCATGTCCATGGGCGTACCGTTTCGGAAGAAATACTGGTCATCGGAGATATAGAAAATATTTGCCTTTCCGGCAGGATTGTCATAAATCTCCTCCCCGTCCACGATGACGCTGCCCCTGTCGGCTCTCAGGACGCCGCTGGCCAGCCGCATCAGGGTGGACTTCCCCGCGCCGTTGGTGCCGATCAGGCCGAACACATGGCCCTCATCTATGGCGGCGCTGACATCGTCTATGGCTTTCACATCGCCGAAGCGCTTGACTACGTTTTTAAATTCTATCATTTCACGCCCTCCTGTGCAGCTGCCGCTGCGCTTCCATCGGCATTGGATTCCCCGCCGCATTTTCCCTCCACGCCAGAACCGCTGCCATATATCTCCCGGATTCCTGCCATGAGCCGCTCCCCGGGAATCCCCGCCTCCCTGGCCTGCCCGGTGACCGCCCGCCATTCCTGCCAGATTCTGTTCTGCCTGCTCTCCCGCCATTCCTCCTGGACCGTCACGAAGCTCCCCCTGCCGGACACGGTGTAGAGATAGCCGTCCTGCTCCAACTGGGCATAGGCCCGCTGGACCGTGTTGGGGTTCACGGACAGCTCCATGGCCAGGCTGCGCACGCTGGGCATCCTGGTCAGCGGCTCCAGCCCGCCGTTTACGATCAGGCGCTCCAGCTTCTCCGCCATCTGCTCATATAGGGGGCGCTTGTCCCGATAATCTAACACAATCATCCGCTTTCCTTTCCTCTGCCATGTATAAGAACACGTACCGAAAATATTAAGTGTATCAATATACTTAATACACTTATATCACATAAAAAGGACGCTGTCAAGCGTCAGCGCCCCTTTCCGTCAGCCCTTTATGTACCCAGGCAGTCCTGTCCGTCCAGAAC
>CAMQOJ010000250.1 GCA_947003375.1 uncultured Lachnospiraceae bacterium | reverse complement strand
CAAGCGGGACTATGCGCCGGACAATCTGCGGGCCAACACCTATATCTGCCATTTCAGCGTCTTCTCCAGGGAGCTTTTGGACGGGGAGGAGCTGTTCCGGTCCAAGTTCGACGGCAGCCAGGACCACGACATGATCCTGCGCCTGACGGACAATGCCGGGAAAATCGTCCATGTCCCCAGGCCCCTGTACTACTGGAGGAGCCATTCGGGCAGCGTGGCCTCGGGAATCGAGGCCAAGCCCTATGCCATCCAGGCGGCCAAGGGGGCGGTGGCGGAGCATCTGAAGAAGCACGGCTTTACGGATTTCAAGATTGAGAGCACCAGGGCTTTCGAGACCATATTCCGAATCCGCTATCAGATATTGGGCACGCCGAAGATTTCCATCGTCATCGCCAACAAGGACCATGGGGAGGATCTGCGCCGCTGCGTGTCCTCCATATTGATGAAGTCCACCTATGACAACTACGAGATTGTAATCGTTGAGAACAACAGCGTCACAGAGGAGATTGCCGGGTATTACAGCCAGCTGCTGGGGCGTGAGTACCGCCTTGATGCCAGGGAGCAGACCGCAGAGGGGGCCCAGGACGGGGAGCCAGGCAGAGCTGTAGTTCAGAGGAGTCAGGACGACAGGATCGCGGTCGTGGCCTACCGGGGGCCGTTCAACTACTCCGCCATCAACAATCTGGGCGCAAGATGCGCCACGGGGGATTATATCCTGCTTCTGAACAACGACACGGAGGTCATCACGGTCAGATGGATGGAGGAGCTTTTGATGTATGCCCAGCGCGCCGACGTGGGCGCGGTGGGGGCCAAGCTCTATTATCCAAATGGCACCATCCAGCACGCCGGCGTGGTCATCGGGCTGGGGGCCCACAGGACCGCGGGGCATACCCATTACAGACAGCAGCGCCAGAACCTGGGATACATGGGGCGGCTGTGCTATGCCCAGGACGTGACGGCGGTGACCGGGGCCTGCCTGATGGTGAAAAGGGAGCTGTATCTGGCGGCGGGCGGCCTGGACGAGGGCTTTGCCGTGTCTCTGAACGATGTGGACTTCTGCCTGAAGCTGCGGGGTATGGGGCTTTTGAACGTATTCACGCCTTTCGCGGAGCTGTTCCACTATGAGTCCGCCTCCAGAGGCGCGGACGACACCGGTGACCGGGCCAGGCGCTACGCCCAGGAGTCGGAGCGTTTCCGGGAGAAGTGGAAGAAAGAGCTGGAGACGGGGGATCCCTATTACAATCCCAATTTCTCTCTGGACAGGAGCGATTATTCGTTAAAAATTACTGGGACAAACGAATGATACGCGAATAATAGGCCAAGGGAATATTTGACTCTTACAGGGTTCCGTGCTAAAATAGGATTCAGGCAAGACGCAGAACTGGGATAGGGGATATATGCATGGATAGCAGGGACTATGAAAAAATTTTAGATGCCATACCGACCACAGGGATATATGTGGTAAGGGAGGATAATCACGAAATTCTGTATTTTAATGAACGTATCAGGAAGATGGTCCCCAATGTGGAGAAAGGGATGGTCTGCGACACAATGTGGTCGAATTCATGCTCCAACTGCCCGATTCTGGACATTGGCGACAAAAAGGAGAGCAGATCCATCTTAAGCGACAATGTTCTGGGCACCATGGACATGGAGGCCAAGCGCATGCTGTGGGAGGGCGCCGTACCGGCTTTCATCGTCACGCTGACCCCCCATGTGGATGAGTTCAGTTATGTCTACCGCAAGATACTGCGGGTGAATCTGGGCCAGAACAGCTATGAGGTGGTGAAGTCCGGGGCGGAGGAATGGGCCCTCGACAGCAAGAAGGACACATTCACCCAGTGGCTGGAGCAGTTTAAGAAGAAAGGCATCATCCATCCGGACGACATAGACAGGTTCTTAAGCTTCACTCATCTGGATTATCTCAAAAGCGTCCTGGGCACCGGGCGCAAGCATCTGACCTGCAGCTATAGGCGCAGTTCCCCGGAGGGCTACCGCTGGAACTTGCTGGAGGTGACACCGGATTCCGGGTACATGGACGGGAACCAGACAGTTCTGATTTATATCAAGGACGTGCAGGATATGCTGAAGGAGAGCCTGGAGCTGGACGAGACCAGCGTGCGCCTTCAGGAGGTTACCCGCACCCTGGGGGAGCAGAACTTAGGGATATATACCATCGACTTGAAGGACGGTAACGTCAACCTGGTCCGGGAGGGCGGGTACAGCCAGGAGGGATGGACCACCCAGACGCTGATGTGGGACGTGGTCATGCAGTCCCGGCTGGTCGGGCAGATTCATCCCGAGAACCGGGAAAAGTTCCGACAGAAGTTTTCCCTGGAGGGGCTGATTCAGGCCAGGGACACCGGAATGCAGAAGCTGGATATGCTGTGCCAGTGGCAGGTGGGGGATAAGTACCGATACGTGGCCGTAATCGCCTATTTCGGTCGGAACCAGGGCACCAGGAACTACGCTGTCCTGGCGCTGCAGGATGTGGATAAGCGCGTGCGGCAGGAGCAGATTCTCTCCCAGAGGGATATGCAGATGGCGGCTATCCTCAAGTCCCGCTTCCATGTCATGACCACTGTCCATCTGAGGGAGGATCGGTGCGAGCGCTTCTGGCTCAACGAGAGCGCTCAGCCACAGAATGCCGGGACGGGGAGATATACCCAATTCTATCAGAGGGCGCTGGAAAGTTCCGTCAATCCGGAGGACAAGGACAGCTTCCGGAGGTTCATGAGTCCGGAGCATATGCGCAGCCAGGCGGAAAAGACCGAGAACTATTCGGAGGAAATCTGCAGCTACCGCCTGAAAGGCCCCGAGGAGCAGTGGCTGGAGCAGCATGTGACCTACATCCGCAGGGACGGACAGGTGCTTGTGAATATCCTGGGCCGGGACATCACCAAGGAGAAGCTGGCGGAGGCGCAGCGCCAGAAGCTGGAGCAGGAGCAGGCAGGCATCATCGAGAGCCTGAGCAGCATGTTCTTCGCCACCTATTACGGAGATTTGGAGCAGAACCAGATGCGGGGCATGAACCAGCTGGAGAACGTGAAGAACGTCCTGGGAGACCGGACAGACTATGACACGGCATTGCGCGTTTACGCGGAGTCCTTCGTCCATCCGGAGGATCGGGCGAACTACCTCTATACCATGAGCAGCAGGAACCTTCGCCAGGTCCTGAAAAAGGAGCAGCCCTTCGTGACCTTTGCCTACCGCAAGATGCCGGAGAAGACAGACACCGATATGGAGGATTACGGCTGGATACGGGCCACCGCGGTGATGGCTCAGGCTGATGAGGAAGGAAAGGCCAGCGGAATCGTCTACGCGGCCCAGGACGTGACGGAGAGCAAGCGCAAGGAGATGCGGGATCAGCGTGCCATCCAGGCGGCCTGTGAGGCGGCCAACCATGCCAATGCCTCCAAGAGTGAATTCCTCTCCCGGATGAGCCATGACATCCGTACGCCCATGAACGGCATCATGGGCATGGCGAAGATTGCGTCAGAGAATGTGGAGGACAGGGAGAAGGTCCGGGATTGCCTGGGCAAGATTACCGCATCCGGCAATAGTCTCCTTTTCCTGGTAAATG
Organism: uncultured Lachnospiraceae bacterium; assembly: GCA_947003375.1. Taxonomy (GTDB): domain Bacteria; phylum Bacillota; class Clostridia; order Lachnospirales; family Lachnospiraceae; genus Acetatifactor. Next base: position 2,936 of record CAMQOJ010000250.1, on the reverse strand, counting down.
AAATATTGGATATGAGCGAATTGGAATCCGGCAATGTGGATCTGGTGTCGGATGAGTTCACCATTTCCGGGCTGATACAGGCTCTGTCTTCCTCCATCCAGCCCCAGATAGCGGAGAAGGGGCTGAAGCTGGAGGTGTCCCCTGTCCGGGTGCGGCATGAGGAGGTCATGGGGGATAAGGGGCGCATCAGCCAGGTGTTCATGAATATTTTAGGCAATTCCGTCAAGTTCACCCCGGCAGGAGGGATTTTGGGCCTGCAGGTGGTAGAGCGGGAGATGAAGAAGTACGGATGCTGTTTCTATGAATTCATCTTCGAGGACAATGGCATCGGGATGGCAGAGGATTTCCTGCCCCATATATACGAGCCTTTCAGCCGGGCGGAGGATTCCCGGATCAGCAAGACTGAGGGAACCGGGCTGGGAATGACGATCGCCCAGAACATCGTGCGCATGATGGGCGGATTCATCAAGGTGGAGAGTGCCCTTGGGAAAGGGACCAGGGTGACGGTGACATTGCTTCTTAAGCTGCGGGGGACAGGCGCGGCTTCTGAGGACGCGGTACAGAAGGCGGAGGAGGCCTCTGCGGATGCCCGGTTCACAGGCAAGAGAATCCTGCTGGTGGAGGACAATGTCATCAACCAGGAAATCGCCATGGAGATCATCGGGGCCACCGGGGCCGCCGTGGAGTGCGCGTCCGACGGCAAGGAGGGACTGGGACGCTTCGAGTCCATGCCGGAGGGGTACTTCGACATGATACTGATGGATATCCAGATGCCTGTCATGAACGGCTATGAGGCCACCCGGGCCATCCGCAAGCTTCCTAGGAGAGATGCACTGTCCATACCCATCATCGCCCTGTCCGCCAATGCCTTTGCGGAGGATATCGCGGTAGGCAGGGAGGCGGGGATGAACGAGCACATGGTCAAGCCCCTGGACGTCGCGCAGCTGACCGCCGGCATGGAACGCTGGATGGGCGGGTGATTTGGAATAGTAATGCCGGGTGCAGCATAAAAGGGCAGAAATCCGTTCCTTTCTATGGAATGATATGGATATATGTGGTAAAATGGTAAAAGATACCATGTCTGCAGAGGCGCAGGATGCAGACATCCTGAAACCATGAAAAGCTGCGCAGAAGAGAGGAGAGGCAAAATGAGCTATAGGGACGAGTTCAATTTCTGGCTGGAGGACGATTATTTCGACCAAAACACTAAGGATGAGCTGTTGGCCATCCGTAACGATGAAAAGGAAATCGAGGAGCGGTTCTATAAGGAGCTGGAATTCGGTACAGGGGGACTCCGGGGCGTAATCGGGGCCGGAACCAACCGCATGAACATCTATACGGTCCGCAAGGCCACCCAGGGACTGGCCAATTTCATCTTAAAGAAAGGGACACAGGAAAAGGGCGTAGCCATCGCATACGATTCCAGGCGGATGTCGCCGGAATTCGCTGACGTGGCGGCGCTGTGCCTGGCGGCAAACGGCATCAAGGCTTATGTGTTCGATGCCCTTCGCCCTACGCCGGAGCTTTCCTTCGCCCTGCGCACCTTGGGCTGCACGGCAGGCATCGTGGTGACGGCCAGCCATAACCCGCCGGAGTACAACGGCTATAAGGTGTACTGGGAGGACGGCGCACAGGTCACCGCTCCCTTCGACAAGCAGATCATCGAGGAAGTCCAGGCCATCAAGGACTATCATATCGTGAAGACCATGGACAAGGCGGATGCTATGGAAAAGGGTCTGTACCAGGTCATCGGCAAGGAGATTGACGATGCCTACATGGCGGAGCTGAAGAAGCAGATCATCCACCCGGAGATTATCGAAGAGGTGGCGGACGATATCAAGATCGTATACACGCCCCTGTGCGGTACGGGCAATGTGCCCGCCAGGCGCATCCTGTCGGAGCTGGGCTTCAAGCATGTGTACGTGGTGCCGGAGCAGGAGAACCCGGATCCCAACTTCACTACGCTGGAATATCCCAATCCTGAGGACCCCAAGGCCTTCACCTACGCCCTGCGGCTGGCGAAAGAGAAAGACGCGGATGTCGTCCTGGCCACAGACCCGGATGCGGACCGCCTGGGCATCTACGCCAAGGATTCCAAGACCGGGGAGTATGTTTCCTTTACCGGAAATATGTCCGGCATGCTGATTGCGGAATACATCCTGCGGGAGCGGACGGCCACCAAGACCATGCCAGAGAACCCCGCTCTGGTGACCACCATCGTCACCACCAACATGACGGGGCCTATCACCAGCGCCTACGGCGTGAAGCGCATCGAGGTGCTCACGGGCTTCAAGTTCATCGGGGAGCAGATCAAGCTCTTTGAGCAGTCTGGCAGCAACAACTACGTGTTCGGCCTGGAGGAGAGTTACGGGTGCCTGGCCGGGACACACGCCAGGGACAAGGATGCCATCGTGGCGGTGATGTGCCTGTGCGAGGTGGCGGCCTACTGCAAGAAGCATGGCAAGACCCTGTGGGACATGATGCTGGATACCTACGAGAAGTACGGCTATTACAAGGAGTCCCAGTACACTATCACCCTGAAGGGAATCGACGGCTCCAGGCAGATCGCGGAGATTATGGAGAAGCTGCGCCAGAATCCGCCCAAGTCCTTCGGCGGGCATCAGGTGCTGAAATTCAGGGACTACCAGACGGACAGGATCGTGGACATGGCCACCGGGGAAGAGGGAAAGACCGGCCTGCCCAAATCCAATGTACTGTATTTCGAGCTGCCTGACGACGCGTGGTGCTGTGCCCGTCCCTCCGGCACGGAACCCAAGATCAAGTTCTACATGGGCGTGAAGGGAACGAGCTTAGGGGATGCGCAGGCGAAGCTGGCCCAGCTGACGGAGGATCTGAAGGCTGTGCTGTAAGGGGAATTCGCCGACGATATGTTTTTTGGATAGAAATACATGGAATATAGTCAAGATGCAGGCAGG
>CAMQOJ010000249.1 GCA_947003375.1 uncultured Lachnospiraceae bacterium | reverse complement strand
ACAAAAACCTCCTAAAATAAAAAATCAATCATCAAAAGAATAGCCGTAAGCGCCCTCCATGAATTCATCGAAGTCCATGCCGTAGAGCTGCTGCGACACCGCGTTGACCTGATTGCGGAACGTATCGTTCTGCATCAGCGAGGGCAGCATGACAAAGGAATAGACGATCATGGACACCGCGGTGGTCAGGCCCACGCAGGAGAGGATGAGGCCCGTGCCGCAGGTGGAGTTCATCTTCTTCTTGGCGCGGTGGGCCAGGACGGCGAAAAGGATGCCCAGCGCCCCCAAAGGCAGGGACAGCACGATCGTGCAGCTGGTGGTCATGGACAGGAGGCCGCATACAGCCGACGCGACGGAGAAGGCCTGCCCGTAGGGTCTGTGGGTGGGCTGGTTGTAATAGCTGCTGTCGGAGGATGAGCTGTTCCACCTGTCCCGCTGTCCGTTATGGCCGTTCCAATTGCTTCCGTTCTGATTATTGTCCATGAATCAGGTTCCTTTCTGTAAGGTCTACCATAGAAGCCGGGATAGGATTCCATGGCCTAAAATCTATTATAGCAACTATTCCTATCTTTTTCCAGCATTTTTATCGGAAACTTGCAGTTTCTTTTCATTTCCAGTATAATAAAAAGGCTGTTGCAGACAAGAGAAAGAAAGGCAAGGTTCACTATGGACATTTTTCAGACGATCAAAGAAGAGCTAAAGGTGGAGAAGTGGCAGGTGGAAGCCGCGGTGAAGCTCATAGACGAGGGCTGCACCATCCCCTTCATTTCCCGATACAGGAAGGAGGCCACAGGCTCCCTGAACGACGAGCAGCTCCGTGACCTCCACGAGAGGCTGCTCTATCTGCGCAACCTGGAAGAGAAGAAGGAGCAGGTCCTGGGCAGCATCGAAGAGCAGGGGAAGCTGACGGAGGAGCTTCGGGAGAAGATTCTGGCGGCCCAGACCCTGGTGGTGGTGGAAGACCTCTACCGGCCCTACCGCCCCAAGCGCAAGACAAAAGCCAGCGTGGCCAAGGCCAAAGGGCTGGACGGCCTGGCGGAGTACATCCTGGCCCAGGAGGCGGCGGAGCCCGTGGAGAGCGAGGCGGCGAAATACGTCACCGGGGAGGACATAGAGGAGGAAAGAAAAGTGAAGACGGTCCAGGAGGCCATCCAGGGCGCGAAGGACATCATCGCGGAGGCCATTTCCGACAATGCGGACTACCGCAGCTACATCCGGGAGGCCACCGTGGAGGAGGGCGTTATCACCAGCACGGCCAAGGACGAGAAAGCCGCCAGCGTGTATGAGATGTATTACAACTACGAGGAGCCCGTGCGGAAGGTGGCGGGGCACAGGGTGCTGGCCCTGAACCGCGGGGAGGCGGAGAAGGTGTTGACCGTGAAAGTCAATGCCCCGGAGGAACGCATCCTGCGATACCTGGCCAAGCAGATCCTCATCCGGGAGAATCCGTATACCACGCCCCTGCTGACAGAGGCCATCGCGGACAGCTACGGGAGGCTGATCGCCCCTGCCATCGAGCGGGAGATCCGAAACGACCTCACGGAGAAGGCGGAGGACGGCGCCATCACCGTGTTCGGCAAGAACCTGGAGCAGCTCCTCCTGCAGCCCCCCATTGCCGGGAAGGTGGTGCTGGGCTGGGATCCCGCCTTCCGCACCGGCTGCAAGCTGGCGGTGGTGGACGCCACGGGCAAGGTGCTGGACACGAAAGTGATATATCCCACCGCGCCCCAGAACAAGGTGGAAGAGTCCAAGCGGGAGCTGAAGAAGCTCATCGCAAAGTACCATGTGGACCTGATCTCCGTGGGCAATGGCACGGCCTCCAGGGAATCCGAGCAGATCATCGTGGACCTGCTGAAGGAGCTGGACCGTCCGGTGCAGTATGTGATCGTGAACGAGGCAGGGGCCAGCGTGTATTCCGCCAGCAAGCTGGCCACGGAGGAATTCCCCAACTTCGACGTGGGCCAGAGGAGCGCGGCCTCCATCGCCCGCAGGCTCCAGGATCCCCTGGCGGAGCTGGTGAAGATAGACCCCAAGTCCATCGGCGTAGGGCAGTACCAGCACGACATGAACCAGAAGAAGCTGAGCGATGCCCTGAGCGGCGTGGTGGAGGACAGCGTGAACAAGGTGGGCGTGGACCTGAACACGGCATCTGCCCCCCTGATGGAATATGTATCCGGCATCAACAAGACTATTGCACGGAATATCGTAGATTACAGGGAGGCCAACGGGCGCTTCACCGACAGGAGGCAGCTTTTGAAGGTGGCAAAGCTGGGGCCCAAGGCCTTTGAACAGTGCGCGGGCTTCATGCGCATCCTGGACGGGGACAATCCCCTGGACGCCACCAGCGTCCACCCCGAGTCCTACGAGGCCACGAAGAAGCTCCTGGACAGGCTGGGGCTCACCATGGAGGACGTGAGGCAGATGCAGAAGAAGGCGGCGGAGCATAAGAACGCCGCCCCCGCAGGAGGGGACAGAGCCGCGGCGGGGCAGGGCGCTCCTGCCGGTGGGGGGAAGGCCGCCGGAAGAGCCGGACAGACAGGTGGTGCCGGTGCGGGGCAGAAAAAGCAGAACAAGAAAGGTGACATCCGCATCTCCAACACCAACACCGCCATGGGCCGGGCGCTGGCGGCAGCCATGGGCGGCATGGCCCCGGCGGAGGCGGATGGAAAAGCGGGCCCTGCCGGGAACCGCTCCGGAAAAGCCGCGGCATCCGGCAGCATGGCATCCGGCTCTGGCAAGGCTGCCGCATCCGCAAGCGCAGGGGGATCGGGCTCTGCCTCCGGCATGACCAGCCTGGCGAGGCGCATCCCGGACAAAAAGCAGCTGGCCCAGGAGCTGGGCATCGGCGAGATCACTCTGACGGATATCCTGAAGGAGCTGGAGAAGCCCGCCAGGGACCCCAGGGACGACATGCCAAGGCCGATCCTGCGCAGCGACGTGCTGGAGATGAAGGATTTGAAGCCCGGCATGGTCCTGAAGGGGACAGTGCGCAATGTCATCGACTTCGGCGCTTTCGTGGACATCGGCGTCCACCAGGACGGCCTGGTGCACATCTCCCAGATCACCGACCGCTTCATCAAGCATCCCCTGGAGGCGGTCAGCGTGGGCGACATCGTGGAGGTGCAGGTGCTGGGCGTGGATGAGGCCAAGAAGCGCATCAGCCTGACCATGAAAGTCAACCAGGAGAAGAAAGGGTAAAAAACAAAAAAGGCCCCAGGGCAGATGCCCGGGGGCTTTCCGTTTACAGAGAATGACGCAGAGGGCCGCCCTCTGCGTCATTGAGGGAATGCGGAACGGACAGGCTTTGCAGATGGCGCGAAAGGCCGGCTCCGTCATCCGGCTGACTGCGGAAAAGACTGCGCCTTAGACTGCTGACCAGTCAGGCTTTCCTGGCGTGCCTATCATTCACTATTTGGGTCAATCTCATCCGCTTACAGAGGGAACTCGGATTTCAGGCGGCTCATGTTCTCGCGCTTCAGGTCAAGGTTGGGGTGGACATAGAGGTTCATGGTGATGCCGATGTTGGAATGGCCAAGGATTTCGCTCAGGGTCTTGACATCGAAGCCCGCCTCCACGCAGCGGGTGGCAAAGGTGTGCCTCAGAGTATGGAAATGGACCTCTTCAATGCCGCATTCCTCCAGATATCTCTTCAGATGCCGCTGGAGCTTCCTTGGATCCAGGCATCTGTCCATGCCGGTCAAGAGGAATGCACTGGAGTCCTCCGGGCGGAACCGTTCACACAGGGCGGCGATGTCCGGCATCAGCGGGATGACGCGCAGAGAGCTTTCGCTCTTTGGGGTTCCCGTTACCAGGGCCGTCCTGGGGCTGCCGCCCTCCCCTGGGCCGGGAGCCGGGACATTGCCCGGGATATCGCGCGGCAGGCGCAGGGCGGTGCGGCAGACGGAGATGGTGGCGGCTTCAAAGGAAATATCGCACCAGCGCAGGGCGCAGACTTCCCCAATCCGCATGCCTGTGCGCAGCGCCAGATAGACCCCGAACTTGCATGCGTCCGTCTCCTGTGCCAGGAGCCGCACCAAAGCGGATTCCTCCTTTTCGTCCAGCACCCTGGTGTTCTTCCGATGGCTTTTCGGGTATGTGATCTCCAGGTTCACCAGCTTCTCCCCCGACCGCTTCTCCATGTAGGAGAGGATGGAGCGGAAGAGGGCCAATATGCTGCGGACTGTTTTGGGCGACAGCCCCTTGACGTTCATGAGCGACTGGGTGAAGCCGTCGATTTCCTCCGGGAGGATTTCACCGGGGCGCTTCTCCCCGAAGAAAGGCTTGATATGCTTCTCGATGTCCGTGCGGTACTTGGCGCGGCTGGAGGGCTTCAGGCGGGTGCTGTTGGCGGACAGCCATCTATCGCAGAAGCAGGCCACGTCCAGCTCCTGCCCGGGCGTTGCTTTTTGTGCAGCCGGTTCTGCCTGTCCAATCTCTTCCCGGGCCCTGTCCGCCTTATCCTTTGCCTCCTCATATGTCCTGCCGTAGCAGAAGCCGTAGAGGGGCTTTCCGTCCGCCCTCCGCCCCTTGATGTACCGGGCCTCATACCGCCCGTCCTTTCTGTGGAACACGTTCTCTCCTCTTGCCATGATGTAGGCACCTCCTCTTTTGTATTATAGAAGCATCGCTTCTGTCAGGACTGTGTTCGGTCCTATCTAGAGTGTACAAAATAGTCAAGTATCTTGACCAGAGTTTTGCGGAAAGATACAGAAATCGTGGAATTATGGATGAAAAGCCAGGCTGCATTGCTCCAAAAGCAAATAAGTGGTACAATCGAATAGATGGATGAAAATATGAAACAACTTATGGGGAGATTTTGTATGCCGGATTTAGAGATCAAAGAATATCTTTCTCGCATAGGTATCCGCAGAATCAACGAACTGGACACAGCACTGGTTGAAGCTTTCGGGCGGGAAGAGGGGGAAGGGCATATCGTACGACTGACGGAATTGTTTGACCAATCAGAAGAAAGGCTGCTTTACGGAGCCGGGGACACGGTGTACCTCCACCGCCAGGAGGAGCTTGTGGATTACTGGAACCAGAGCCTGCAGATGAGCCTTTTGGCTGCTTCTTTTTATGACCGCGTGTTTTTCCGGAGGGCTATGGAGTATCTGCTGGGACATGGTCCCCTCTGGTCAGGGGATATCTTCGACATGGGCTGCGGGAATGGAATCCTGACCTGCTTTCTTGCGCTGCGGCATCCGGACAGCGCCTTTACCGGGCTGGAGATATCCTCGAATGCCTTGTCCGTGGCAAAGGAGCTGGCAGGAAAGCTGGCGGTGGAGAATGTGGATTTCTCGAAAAGGGATGCGCTGGGGCGGGGAAAGTGCGACACACTGCTTTCCTGCCGCACGGCACATGAAAATGTCGCATGGAGGGCTCTCTGTGAAGAATCAAAGGGGCCCACATTGTCGGTGGAGGAGCAGGTCAGGCGGCATAGCCAGTACGCGAAAGAGCTTTCGGCGCTGGTAAGACCCCAGGGGCACCTGGTCAGCATAGAGCGTTACGAGGACGACGGCGCCTATGCCGGACTGGTCCGCGCGCTGGAGCGGGTGGGCTTTTGCCAGGTCAAGGGAACCCATATGCAGTTTTCCTGCAAAAGCGGGGACGGGATGGCTACGTTCCAGGCAATGGTCTTTCGGAAAAATAGCTGAAAAATGAGCAATTCAGCCAGTCTGTTGACCAATTCAAAGCCCGGTCGTCACTTGACATGGATAAATGAATATGCTAACGTTAAGCCATAAAAATGTCGCAGAGGGCGGCCCTCTGCGTCATCCGGAGGGGCTTTTCCGGAAGAGGCCGGGGCCAGCCGCGGCCAGTGACTGAGGACAGTGAAAAGAGGGGATGTTTTTGAGTGCGATTCAGATAGGGGGCAAAGTCGGCAGGCTGACCGTGGAAGCGCCCACGGGACAGCGCAGGGGCGGCTATATAGTCTGGAGGTGCCGCTGCAGCTGCGGAGGGGAGGTCCTCCTGGACACCCGCTGCCTGAAGCGGGGGTCGGTCCGGGACTGCGGCTGCGTCTCCGGAACCCGTCCGGGACAGCGGGACATATCGGGGGAGCGGTTCGGAAAGCTGACTGCGCTGGAGCCCTCCGGGGAGCGGAGCGCCAGAGGCGGCGTGCTCTGGCTGTGCCGCTGTGACTGCGGCAAGGAAGCCTTGGTGGAGCTTTCCCAGCTTATCTCGGGAAGCCGGAAGAGCTGCGGCTGCCTGGGCCGCCCGGCCCTGAAGGATTTCGTGGGCAGGCGCTTCGGGAAGCTGACTGTGGTGGAATATGCCGGCAAGAAAGCCGGGATGCACAGATGGAGGTGCCTCTGCGACTGCGGGAGGGAGACCGTGGTGGGACAGACCCTGCTCCAGACCGGCAAGACCAAAAGCTGCGGCTGTCTGCAGGCAGCCACCTACCGCGAGAACCTGCAGCTGACGGACGGGACTTCCGTCACCAGGCTGAAAGCGTCGAAGCAGGGGCGCCTGATCAAGTCCAACACCAGCGGACACAATGGCGTGTACTACCTGTCTCTTATACACATCTCCGAGCCCACGAGAC
>CAMQOJ010000248.1 GCA_947003375.1 uncultured Lachnospiraceae bacterium | reverse complement strand
TGCTAGCGAGGCCCTGGAAGCCCGTGCACAGGAAGAAATCGCCCGGTTCCAGCAGGAGCTGGAGGAGAGGCGCAGGGCGGAGACGGAAGCCGCAGCCGCCGTCTCGGAGTGGGACCTGAAGGTGGAGAAGCTGCGCCAGTCCCTGGGATTCCAGCAGAGCAACGCGGACCGTATAGACGGGGAGATCCAGAGGGCCCGTGCAGAGCTGGAGGAGGTCCTGGAGGCCCTGCGGGAGAACGGCCAGGCTGTGGAGAGGAAGCAGCGCACCATCGAAGAGATTCAGAAGACAATCATGGCTTCCTATGACGCCCAGAACGAATCCCAGGCCAGGCTGAAGGAAGACATGGCTCAGAGGGAGGAGCTGTCGGCCAGGCAGAAGAGCTTCTTCGCCAGGCGGGAAGAACTGGCCCAGCGCCAGTCCGCCCTGGACAAGGAGGTCTACCGCCTGAATGCCCAGAAGGAGCGCATGGAGGAATCTATGGAGTCCCAGATCAACTATATGTGGGACGAATATGAGATCACCCTGAGCGACGCGGCTTCCCTGCGGGACGGAGAGCTGACGGACCTTGCGGCCATGAAGAAGGAGATCACCTCCCTGCGGGATCAGATCAGGAAGCTGGGGGACGTGAACGTGAACGCCATCGAGGACTACAAGAACCTGCTGGAGCGCTATACCTTCATGTCCACCCAGCGGGACGACCTGGTGGAGGCGGAGAAGACCCTGGAGAACATCATCCAGGAGCTGGACGCCGCCATGCGCAAGCAGTTCGCGGAAAAGTTCGCGGAGATCGGCAGGGAGTTCGACAAGGTGTTCAAGGAGCTGTTCGGCGGCGGCCGGGGCACATTGGAGCTGATAGAGGACGAGGATATCCTGGAGGCAGGCATCCGCATCATCGCCCAGCCCCCGGGGAAGAAGCTGCAGAACATGATGCAGCTCTCCGGCGGCGAGAAGGCCCTGACGGCCATTTCGCTGCTGTTCGCCATCCAGAACCTGAAGCCGTCGCCCTTCTGTCTGCTGGACGAGATTGAGGCGGCGCTGGACGACTCCAATGTAGGCAGATTCGCGAAGTACCTGCACAAACTGACCAAAAACACACAGTTCATCGTCATCACCCACAGAAGAGGCACCATGGAGCAGGTGGACAGGCTCTACGGCATCACCATGCAGGAGAAGGGCGTGTCCACGTTGGTCAGCGTGAACCTGATCGATAAGGAACTGACTGCGTGACTATTGCAGTCAGTTCTTAAATATGGTAATATTATTATATGGACAATAGAGCGCGGGAAGGAGTGGGATGAGGCATGGCAGAGGGAAAAAAAGGCTTTTTTGCCAGATTGAAGGAGGGCCTGACGAAGACCAGGAACAATATCGTCCGGGGAATCGATTCCGTGTTCAGCGGCTTTTCCGCAATCGATGATGATTTCTATGAGGAGCTGGAGGAAATCCTCATTATGGGGGATATCGGCGTCAACGCCACCACGGAGATCATCAGCCGCCTGAAGGCCCAGATAAAGGAGCGGCATATCAAGGAGCCCCATGAGTGCAAGCAGCTCCTGATAGAGGGCATCAAGGAGCAGATGAGGGTGGACGACACCGCCTATGAGTTCGAGAAGCGCCAGTCCGTCATCATGGTGATCGGGGTCAACGGCGTGGGCAAGACCACCTCCGTAGGGAAGCTGGCGGGCAAGTTCAAGGAGGACGGCAGGAAAGTGCTGATTGCTGCCGCCGACACCTTCCGGGCCGCTGCCGGAGACCAGCTGGCGGAGTGGGCCAGGCGTGCGGAAGTGCCCATGGTGGGCGGAAACGAGGGCGCGGATCCGGCCAGCGTGGTGTTCGATGCCGTGAACGCCGCCAGGGCCAGGGGAGTGGACGTGCTGCTGATCGACACGGCGGGACGGCTCCACAATAAGAAGAACCTGATGGAGGAGCTGCGGAAGATGAACCGCATCGTGGACAGGGAGTTCCCGGATGCCCATCGGGAGAACCTGATCGTGCTGGACGGCACCACGGGCCAGAACGCGCTGGTGCAGGCCAGGGAGTTCGGCGAGGTGGCGGATCTGACGGGCATCATCCTCACCAAGATGGACGGCACGGCGAAGGGAGGCATCGCGGTGGCCATCCAGTCGGAGCTACGGGTGCCTGTGAAATATATCGGCGTAGGCGAGACCATCGATGACCTGCAGAAATTCGACTCGGACGAGTTCGTGAACGCTCTGTTCGATGTAAAGACCGACGGGGAGCGCCCGGAGGGAGAATAGCGGTTCGTGGGCGGACCGTGTTCTACGGAAGGTGCGGAATGCGGGAAAGCTGAGAGCATAGATGGCATAGAGATGGAACAGGAAGGCATCGAGGAGCGGCATCAAGGGCCGGAGGGAAGGAGGAGCATCGGAAGATGAAGGAACAGAGGCGTTCCATGGAAGGGGAGCGTTCCACGGAAGGGGAACATTCCGTGGAAGAAGAGCAGCCCATGGAAGGGGAGCAGCCTGTGGGAGAGGAGTCCATGGAAGAGGAAGCTGCGGCAGAAGAGGCGACGGAAACGCCGGAGGAAGGATTATCCGAAGAAAATTCCGAAGAAAATATTGAGAAAGAAGGGGAGACAGAGATGGGTATTGAAGCGGAAGGAATGCAGTCCCTGGAAGAAGGGCTGTCCCTGGAGAAGTTCGAGGAGGCATCGGAAATCGTAAAGCAGGTGACTTTGGAGACGAAGCTGGTGTTCAGCGAGTACCTGAGCACCCAGACGGGCAACAAGGTCTACTTAAAGCCCGAGAACATGCAGCTTACAGGCGCGTATAAGCTCAGGGGCGCATATTATAAGATCAGCACCCTTACGGACGAGGAGAGGGCCAAGGGGCTGATCACCGCCTCCGCGGGGAACCATGCCCAGGGCGTGGCCTACGCGGCGAAAGCCTACGGCACCAAGGCCGTCATCGTCATGCCCACCACCACGCCTCTGATGAAGGTCAACCGCACCAAGGGCTACGGCGCGGAGGTGGTGCTGCACGGGGACGTGTACGACGAGGCCTGCGCCAAGGCCTATGAGCTGGCGGATGAGAACGGATACACCTTTATCCATCCTTTTGACGACCTGATGGTGGCTACCGGACAGGGAACCATCGCCATGGAGATCGTCAAGGAGCTGCCCCTTGTGGACTACATACTGGTGCCAATCGGCGGCGGCGGCCTGGCCACAGGCGTGGCTACTTTGGCAAAACTCTTAAATCCCAAGATAAAAGTGATTGGAGTGGAGCCTGCCGGGGCAAACTGTATGCAGAGATCCCTGGAGGAAGGGCATGTGGTGACCCTGCCCAAGGTCAGCACCATCGCGGACGGCACCGCGGTGAAGACGCCCGGAAGCAAGCTCCTGCCCTATATCCAGAAGAACCTGGACGGCATCATCACGGTAGAAGACCACGAACTGGTAGTCTCCTTCCTGGACATGGTGGAGAACCACAAGACTGTGGTAGAGAATTCCGGACTGCTCACCGTGGCAGCCCTGAAGCACCTGGACGTAAAGGGCAAGAAGGTGGTAGCCATCTTAAGCGGCGGGAACATGGACGTGACCACCATGTCCTCTGTGGTACAGCAGGGCCTGATCATGCGCGACAGGGTATTCACGGTATCCATGCTGCTGCCGGATAAGCCGGGCGAGCTGTACAAGGTGTCAGGCATCATCGCCAAGGCCAACGGCAACGTGGTGGAGCTGGAGCACAACCAGTTCGTCACCACCAACAGAAACGCCGCCGTGGAGCTGCGCATCACCATGGAGGCATTCGGCACCGAGCATAAGGAACAGATCATGAAGTCCCTGGAGGAAGGGGGCTATAAGCCCAGACTGGTGAACGTGGGCGGCTGATCCGCGGTCAATGGACAGGACGGCTGCGGGGCGCCGGACTGACACTTGTACAGTAAAACCCCTATGCAACAAACCTATAGGCTTGGCTGCTCTGCCTTGCAAAAGGCCGGGGGTGCTGTGGATGCACACAAACCCGCAGGAGAGACGGGTTTGGCGCACCGCGTAGTCCGATTTGAAGACTTTTACAGTAAGGCTCTTTTATGAGACTTTTGAATGGAATGCCCGGAGGGAGCGGGCTGCCTGAAGAGGGCGGCCCGCTCCTGCGGGTTTTGGGAGGCAGTGTGAGGATGAAGGAGAACAAGGGGCAGGTCAGTAAAGAACAGGAGAGGGAGATCCGGGATGAGGAGAAGAAGACGTTCCGGCGCAGGCTGACGGATTATCTGGTGATCACTGTGGCGTCAGTGATCTACGCCGTGGCGGTGAGCTTCTTCCTGGATCCCAACTCCCTGGCGCCCGGCGGAGTGACCGGTATCGCGATTATATTCAACCGGATTACCGGACTGGAGACCGGTACGTGGATGTTCATGATCAACATACCGATCCTGGCGCTGGGGATGTGGAAATTCGGCTGGAAATTCATCCTTTCCACCCTCTACTGCACCGCGGCCACCTCCTTCTTCACCAACCGGCTGGCATCCGTGGGGGCAGTGACGGCAGACCCGCTGCTGGCCGCCGTGGTGGGAGGCTCCCTGATGGCGGTGTCTTTGGGGCTGGTGTTCAAGGCGGGGGCCACCACCGGAGGCACGGACATCATCGTCAAGCTCCTGCGGCTGCGCTTCCCCCACCTGAAGACAGGCTCCCTCTTCCTGCTGACGGACGCCATCATCGTGACGGCTTCGGCTTTCGTGTTCCAGGATCTGGATACGGCGCTGTACGCAGGGCTCGTGGTCTTCATCAATTCCGTGCTGCTGGATATCGTGCTGTATGGGCGGGACGGGGCCAAGATGTTCTTCATCATCAGCGACAGCCCTGAAAGGATCGTCAGCCGCCTGCTGGAGGAGCTGGACATCAGCGCCACCTACATCTCCGGCAGCGGCGCTTACACGGGCACGGACAAGAAGGTGGTTCTGTGCGTGGTGAAAAAGCCCCTTTCCCCGAAGCTGGAGGAGATCGTCAGGCAGGAGGATCCCAGCGCCTTTACGATCATCACCAGCGCTTCGGAGATTTACGGAGAGGGGTATAAGAGCATCTTCAGCCAGAAACTGTGACATTATTTCATATACTGTACGGCAATCCTGTCCTCAGGATGCACGTCCGTCAGATACAGCACTGCCAGGAAAAACCACTCCAGCGGCTTCATGAGATAATAGATCAGGTCTGCCGCATAGGGGGAACGGATGCACCTTGCCACAGGGAAGCCGTATTTATCGTAAAAATTCCGCAGGGCTCTGTGGAAGCGGGGCGTCCTTTCCTCCAGAACCTGCTCGAAGGCATTGGCCACGCAGAGCTGCCTGTTCACGATGACCTCATGCCCGTGCCGCATCCCCAGGCGCAGGGGCTTCACGATTTTCCGGTGCCCTCCGGCGGCCACCGTGCACAGATAGTGCTCGTCGTAGTGCACGTTCTGGGGCGCCACCCGCCTGGAAAGGTTCCAGCCGCTGGTCTCAGTCCAGGCTCGGATGACGGAATCCGGCGCCTGGCCGAAGAGGACGAGGATGGCTATGAGGATGCCCAACAGGGGCCACATCAGGAGGAAGGCCGCCAGGGGCCAGACCCTGGCGTTGTCCAGGATGCGGCTGCAGCCCCGGAGGAAGGGGATTTGATGGATTTTGTGCATCTCATGGGGGATGCGCTCCCATTCCCGGATTTTGGACAGGATCGTCCTGGCGGTGATGAGGATGCAGTTTAGGGGCAGCAGCAGGAGCGGCAGGCTGGTGAACGGATCCTGATAAATCTGGACGCCCCACAGGATGCTTTCCATGGTGCCCAGGTACATGGCGGACATGCCCAGCACCAGGAGGAGGGGCGGGGTCTTCTTTAAGGGGAGGAAGCTCACTGTCAGATAACCCGCGAAGCCCGCCAGGGCAATGACCCAGACGGTCAATGCACTCTGGGTGTAGATTGGCGTATGCTGCTGGGAATTGGCCAGTTGCTGGGGCCAGTCGCTTGCGAACTTCACATCCAGCAGGCCCAGATAGAGGTAGCTGTACAGGAGACCTAAGGGCACGGTGACGAGGTCGAATATCCGGCTCCGGGGATGCTCCTTCGCGGGATTCACGGCCAGGTCGAACAGCAGGTAGAGCTCGGCTCCCGTCAGGACAAGGGGATACAGGACGAACGCGGCCAGCATGAGCCCTACGAAGAGGATGGAGAGGGGCATGGCCAGCAGCCCCTCCGCGTTCAGCCCGCCGTATCGGAAGACGGTGGGCACGTAGACCAGAGATGCGCCCGCCAGGCCGATGGGAAGCGTGACGATGACTGAGGACAGAAGGGGGTTTTTCTTTATTGTCTCTTTCAGCTTTGATTTCTTGTTTTTGTCTGACATAGTTTTATCCTTTCCGAATCTGTTGATTCTGTATTTTCCTGATATTGGATATTTGCATTTTATAATATTACAGAAGGGTATGAATGTCAATAAAAATTTATTGATATTCGATAATTTGAGAAATGGATGCAGGGACATTCGTGGAAAATAGATTGAACAAATATGGGCTGTCTCTTATACACATCTGACGCTGCCGACGAAGAGACTCGTGTAG
>CAMQOJ010000247.1 GCA_947003375.1 uncultured Lachnospiraceae bacterium | reverse complement strand
CTTTGTCAGATTATTATATGTATTTATGGTTTCATAATATGAATCTGGAGACGAGGGCTAAACGGAAACTGGCATTCATAGAGTATTACTCTACTAC
Source organism: uncultured Lachnospiraceae bacterium (assembly GCA_947003375.1). GTDB lineage: Bacteria > Bacillota > Clostridia > Lachnospirales > Lachnospiraceae > Acetatifactor. The sequence continues at coordinate 6,473 of CAMQOJ010000247.1, read as the reverse complement.
AATATATGTATCAGTCTATGGTGTTGACAGTACGGGCAGCAAATATGAAAAGGGCGGCCAAATGGAAATCGGACACGGTACAGCTATAGATACTATGCATAAAAGGATTTTGGGGCATGAGTATTTTAAAGATGTAAGCGATAAGAATGGGATTATGGTTTTTCAGACATTCCTGAGCGATTTGCAGGGGCTGCCTAAGTTAGTGGATGTCCACAAAGTGCAGATGGTAGACTGGACATGGCAAAACAAGTTACATGAAAGCGCATTCCGGAAGAATATGAAGGAAGCACTGCTTGAAGGCAATTGGAATGCGATGTAGTATCGGTCAAAGCCTCCTGCAAATGCAGAATATATTACAGAAGGGCGTTCACTATAGAGCAATGGGGGAATGTGTCATTGAATGCTATATGAATGTCGCGTTCACGGGTGCTTGTGAGTATCCCAGTGAGCGGGTGGATGTAAGGATTATGTTTAGATTACTGGCGAAAAAAGGGCACAGAGCAATTTTTTTAACAGCACTGTTGCCTGCAGTCTATGAGGGCTACTAAAAGGGAGGAGCAATGTATGTACTGTTCTAAATGTGGTGCAAAGGCAAGGGACGGCGCAGCTTTCTGTGAAAAATGCGGTGCGCCGCTTGTTCAGGAGAATCATTCCGAAAATAAAACGGAGAAAGCGTCTGGTACGGAACATGTTCACGAAACCGTGGACGCAGAAAACAAATCCTTGACAAAGAAAAATGGGAAATCCGCCGTAAGGTATTTATTACCCATCCTATTGATTGGAGCGCTTGTTTTGTTATTGGTGCGTTGGATGAAACCAGATGCCTTACCTCAAGAGGATGAAAGCCTTGTTGCAAAACAATCAGATGCTTCGCCTCAAGAGGAAATCCCTGCTACAAAAGAACCAAATGTCTCGTCTCAAGGGGGGATTTTTGCTTCTGTTACTGGTGGCCACATAGAGGATGCTTATTATATTGGTGATACCGTATCCATGTCACAGACAGATTCTTCAGGAATAAAAGGATATTATAATATCACAATGACAGACTGGGGGACATATAAGCCTGAATATAGCAACGATGTATATGTGTATGCAGTGTTTGAGGTTGAAAATACAGGAAATGAGGAGATTTCTATCGCTCAATATTCATTTAGCGCATATGTAAATAATTACAAAGTTGATGTTGGGCAGGTGGCGGGAGACGACGGCCTGTCTGCAACGCTGTCTTCAGGACGTCGGACAAACGGCAAAGTATACATTCAAATGGATCCTGGGGATATAAGTCAGCTTGAACTGGAACTGGGTGATATTATTTTCCGTATTCAGGACAACAGGTTCACGGAGGAGATTCCGTTTGGTTACGAAGGGGAAGAAAATTATACAGATTATATGGAATGGGGCGGAGATTATGATGGCGGGTGGATGGATACAACATTGACATTTTCACTCTACTCAGATGGATCGCAGGATCCGGGATGCGGATATATGACGACACATTTCAGAGGAATGGAAAGTACTGGGAAGCTGTATTATCTGGGGGGGAACCAGTTCCGGTGGGAGAGTGGAGGTTATGACTCTGCATGGCCTGAAACATATTATGTTTATGCAGTGTATAACAATTCGGAATATCAATTAGAATTATATAATAGCGATGGCGAATATGAAGTTACGTTTACCCTGTATGAGCAGTATATACCATAATGTACAGATAGATGCTTTTAATTGTAGTGCTGGCGGGTAGCAGCCACAGACTGCTTCTCGCTGTCTTGGCAGAAAGGGATACTTAATGGAAAATGCAAGGTATAAGACGAATTAGGGAGTAAGGGCTGATGTTGTTTGTAGCATATATTATGGAGCAGGTATTCTTTCGGAAATAAGGTTAAGGAGAAAGGGCTATGGAGAATTTGATGACAGAACAGAATGTACTGAAAAAGTTAGGTATCAACGATTTTGGACAGCTAAAGCGGGAGAACTGCATGCACTTTGCATCAATCCTTGATAAGATGGATCCGGAAGTAGCCCAAAAGGCATTGGAGCAATTTCCTGAATTTGCGAAAATATCTAAAGAAATACTATGTGAATATAGGGATATTATAGACAGAGGTATTTTGTCTAATGATGCGAGCATGAAAGCGGTATATGATGCTTATAATTCTATCATGGTCTCGCTACAGAAAGAGCTGGATAAGGACTGCTTGACCTTTGAAGAGAAAAAATATATTTTGGAAAAGATGGAGGAAATCGCTGATAAAATCGAAAAAAAGGATACAGAAAATAAAAAATGGATTGCGGGAATAGGAATAGTGGCTGGGGTGGTATGCTGTGGAGTGGTAGCGGTGTTAGCCGGTTTATTGGGGGGTGATACATCTGTTAAAACGAGAGATTTGTCAGACTACGACCCTGATCCGGATCCTGACCCGGAGTATGTCCCTCACATTGACCTGGATTCTGTCTGACTTGGATTCTGCCCCTGGCTTTGACTTGCCCGTAACCGGATGGGATTGACTCAAATTCTGCAACAGATATATCAAAAACAGGACATGTCTGCTGGGAGGGGAACCTCATGGCAGGCATTTGTTTTATCTTAATATTATAGAAGAAGCAGAACCGATGAAAGTGCATGCCAGAATCGTGCAAAGACCTCTTGTAGATATATATTCTCTTATAGTGATAAAGTTTATAGGAAGGAGATGCTTATGAAAAAAGAACCAGTGGAATCTACAGCCGTGGTTGTCTCCAGGGAACCTGGCAGCAGTATGGCAGAACGGGCAGCCGATAACGTGCTCTCAAAATTCAGGGCCGAAAAGGAGGGGATTTCTTTTACGATAGATGGAATCCTCCGAGCCAGCTATGAGCAGAACGAGGATTCAGCCATGGAAGTCCTGCATGCCCATTTGGGGGACAGGATTGTGATTACAGGTACCTGGGCAGAAGCGGAAGGAGAACGGGAGCTTGAGGAGGAAGAACTGTTTGAGGGGGAGATATCCGCATCCGTGTTCACTATAGGATGCTATGCTGTGCGGATTGCCGAGTGCCTGTATGTGGATGATATAGGGAGTGGCACGCATTATACGCAGAGGGTGCCGGCGGGACGGGACAGGATAACCGGATACCGGGTCAGCCATGCCGAACAAGCCAGAGCATGGGACGCTGGATACTGCATAGCCAGTGGAATAGAGCCGGAAAGGGATAGGGGAGTTCGGATAGTGACGGAGGTATCAGCCATGAACCAATCCGAGGGCGGAGGGGCTGCAGATTGCTGGCAGAACATCTGTATGGCAGCCTTGAGTAGAGGCTCATCCTGGTCAGAGAGGATAGACTATATCTGCACCGTAAAAAAGGACGATACGGTTCCAGACGGACAGGCGGTGCTGTTCGTGCTCAGCCGTTACATGGGAAGTTCGTATACCAGTGAGGATTGGTACAAGTTCACCCCTGATGGCAGGGTGGGGAAATATCACATAAGTGGATATGGACAAAACGATACGGATGTCTGGGAGTTGTGAAGGGACTGTGCATCTGAAAAGAATGAGCCGCGATGAAGACTACATCCGGGATGCCTGCAGGCAAACAGAAGCCTACAGCAAAGAGGCCTTGCGCGCCCGCTTAGGGGAGGGCATCTTGTTCACAGGAACCTGGGCAGGGGCGACAGATTGCCAGGAGCTTGACGAAGAGGAACTGCTAGAGGGTGAACTATCGGCATCAGGCGAAACGGCTTTGGACAGTCAGGCGGCATTGCTCGTGTTGGCCAGGCCTGCAGGAAGCCTGGCAATGGTACAGATCCACGCCAGACAGCAAAGAGGAAGAATGCAACATGGGCGGCTCAGGACGCAACGATGCAGCAGCCAGGGAGCCATGAAAGGAGAACAGATGGACAGGAAGATGATGAAAAAGTTGCTCTACCGGATAAAGCCGCCATGCCCGGAATGCCCGTACACGCTGGGGCTGGTGCATACCTTCGCTAATCCATGTCCTACATGTAGGATAAACGGCTACCGGACATTCGAGCGGTTCCAGCGGTTCGGGAGAGGGCTGCCGGAAAGGCCTGATGATGCAGGAGATTAAGGATGCCGGCATCCCAAACTGCAGCGGCTGCCCTTATGTCAGCGCAAAGACTGGCGGAACGGCATTCAATGGCCAGGGGCTTACAGGAAGCCATGGCAGGACAGGAGACCGGATGCCTGAAATCCATTTCTGTGAAAAGATTGGCGGCATGCCCTGTCTGGACGGAGGGTGCAGCGATGCTTATCAGGAGGAGTCGGAGGGTAGCCGACATCCTGGAAGGCAAAGGATGACCGCAAGGGAGCGGAACAGGAAGTACCAGAAGCATCTCCGGAGGCTGGCATCGATCAGTGAGAGGATGCAGGGAAAGAGCGCCATGTACGGCGGGGCAGTCCTTATTGACATGGAAACAGGCGGAGCGGGAAAGAAGACTTTTTACAGGAGATATTGGAGGGGTAGCCACAACAACCGGTTCAGGTACTGGCGCAGGGTATCGAACCGGAAGGTCAGGAGATATAAAGGGGATGTCCATAGCGGAGGATTCTACAGGAAGATATCTGCTTACTGGTGGACTGTAGATTGATGGGAGGAAGAATGGAGGATAAAAAAGGGGTATAAAGAGATATGTGGAGCAAAACGAAAAAAGCATTGATGGATAGGATGGCAGACAGCCTTAAAAAGCGTGTCAGGTACAATTTTGAAGTCTATACAACAAATAAATGCCGCTGGTGGAGTGAAGCACCAGTTTTCTACATTCATGTAGATGATGCACTTTGGTTTGCAACGAATCCTCAATACTATTGGAAGCAAACGGAATATCTTAATAAAAATGTGGATACAGGCCTCCCATACCATGAATATTGGGAGACTCGCGCCAGGACTTTGCCAGATGCTGATAGCTATGCGTCTGAATACGGCCTTATGGAAGTAGATCATATGATGCTGTATATCCATCGGTACCTGAATGTCTATAATGTCAAAGAATGTCTGGACAGCGGAAATTATATTTTAAAAATGTTGGCCGTGCTCGACAGGAGGATTGGGAAACGGACGATAAAGCAATTGGTTGATGATATTACGGATGAACCGGAGTGGATTAGGAAATTCATCGTTCTACGTGCTGAAAGCGAAGGAATATATTTCCGACAATCAAAACAGGAAGACGGAAACATGGTGGGAAAATCATAGGGATGATTATTCGCGGGCTTTGTAGAAACATAACGGGGAGATACGAAAATGTTGATATATGATGAATGGGTAGTCTCCGGAGAAGTGGAATATGCTGAAAAGAAAGACGCGGAGATAGAATCACAGATAGAAAATTATCACAAGACCTCTTTAAGGGGAGATTGGATGCGTGATGACAGGGCTATCTATATCCAGATTACAGAGCATGTCATAGGCAAGTTTGGAGTCACGATGCCAGGAGCAGCCTTCCTGAATGGGGTGAGACGCTAATCCCCAATGACGCACGCAAGGATATTATGAATGAACACTCTGTCCGATATAATGCTATTCCTAAGATAGAAGAGGTTGTCGATGATGGAGCCAACCGTTATCTGTTGGAGGAGCTGAACCTCAGCGAAACTAGATTCAAGAGGATTGCAGAGGCATTTTTAAAGAAACTTAAAACTGCTGACAATGGCGTTGGGTTCACAGAAACAGAAGAACGGATAGATGAATATCTTCGTGAACGCAGATACTATAATGATTACGGTTACGACTATAACAAATATTGCGAAACTGCTTTTGGCTATGAAGTCAGCTATTTCCCATTGAACATGATAGAGGGAGATATTATAGATGCAATACAAGAAGCATATCGCAATGCCAGTAAAAGAAGTAAGAGGATATTCCCCGGTGCTCAAACCATTGGCTAAGATATGGGTGCCAGTTTATTAAAAATTATGAATGCCTTTATCAAGGAAGGGCAGGAGACCTTGTGATACGTTTCCTGTTCGATTACAAGGATATGAAAATAGTAAATGCATATCCCGTTATGCTGGGCAACAACGTGAAGAGACATAATCAGTGAGAGGAGCACGGCCAATGGAGCCTGAATTGAAAAACAGAGAGAGCGACAGGGAAGAACTGGAGCTGCTGACCCCGTCCGAAACGGGAAAGGAATATGTCAGGGAAACAGGATAGACCTTCACAGACTTCCAGAAAGCGGTTTTGTTGTATCACCGGGGGCTGCTGCTGAAGGACGGGTATGCACATCTGAAGGCTTTATATAATTTCAAGGCAGACAGTCCTCAGCAATGAAATGATCCCTTATTCGTAGGAACTGGGATTTGCTGGATTCTGTTGCTGATATCTGCGTAAAGATTATGACCGTGCTGAGGAAAGAGAAAGATGTGAGAAGGAAGATATTATGAATATAGAAATTGAATATGTGTGTCCAGCTAAGCCTAAATTCAGAGTTGGTGATGTGGTCACTATTCCCGAGGCATCTCCGGAAATCACTTATG
>CAMQOJ010000246.1 GCA_947003375.1 uncultured Lachnospiraceae bacterium | reverse complement strand
CCCTCCAGCTCACCGCCCCGGGCTCCTCCCGGTTCTCCGGCACCCGGCGGAAGGTGGGCTTGCCGTTCCTGTCATATTCCTTCACATAGGAAAACCGCTCCCTGGGCCTGCCGCTGCCGGGCTCCTCACATAGTATTACTCCATCGTCTTCCAGATGCTCCCAGACCATCCGGCGCACCTTTTCACAGGGTGCGGGGTACTCCAGCCGCTCCATGATCTGCGCCACCGTATATCCTCTGTCAGCCAGATGGCGGACAGCGCCGCCATAGGCCGTCTCCTGGACGAAATCCGCCAAAGCCTCCCGAAAGTACCGATTCTCTCCCACTGCCATCCCTTTCCTTCCCCGCGCGCATTCCCAATGGCGCTCCTGCCGCGGAACGCGCCGCTTCCATCTGAGTTTCTGCCTATGTCCTGCCAGCGCTTTTGTCCGAGCTTCTGCTTCTGCCCGGTCCTCTGTCCCGGCCTTTATCTGATTATGTCACAAAGCCGCGGAACATGCAATGCCTTCCTCTCGGCCTTCTATCTCTTCCAGCTTTTCCGCCATTCCTTCCGCGTCCATTCCATCCCGTTCCGTCACATTCCTTCAGCATTGCGCCACATTCCAGCACCCTTTTTGCATAAGAATGGTCTTGCATTTTAGCGAAATTGCGAGTAAAATAATAGGCGGCTGCACATCACATATAATGATTGCGGAGTAAAATACATAAAAGGAAACGAGGTAAATCATGAAAAGCAAACAGAACAAATGGGTCAATGCCGCCATTCCGGCATTGCTCCTCCACTGCAGCATCGGTACGGTCTACTGCTGGTCCATCTTCAGCCAGGAAATCGCGGACTACATCGGCTTCTCCAAGGGCGCCACGGAATGGGCCTTCAGCTTCGCCATCTTCTTCCTTGGCATGTCGGCGGCCTTCCTGGGCAACATCGTGGAGAAGGACATCCACAAGTCCTCCCTCATCGCCGCTATCTGCTTTGCCTGCGGCATGGCGGGAACCGGCTTCTTCATCTATTACGGCGGCACCCATCAGCACAGCCCCCTGGCGCTGATCGGCATCTACATCTGCTACGGCTTCATCATGGGCGTCGGACTGGGCACGGGATATCTCTCCCCGGTGAAGACCCTGATGCTCTGGTTCGAGGACAGGAAGGGCCTGGCCACCGGACTGGCCGTGGCAGGCTTCGGCGCGGCAAAGGCCATCGCCAGCCCCATCATGCAGGCCATGCTGGACAATCTGGGCGAGGGCGGCATCTACAAGATGTTCCTGATCCTGTCGGTGGTGTACTTCATCATGATGTTCGCGGGGCATCTGCTGCTGCACAAGCCCGCCACATGGCATGAGCCCAAAAAGGCTGAAAAAGGCAAGGGCATGATGGATGTCATCAAGTCCAGGCCCATCACCAACTACATCGGCATCTGGCTGATGTTCTACATCAACATCACCTGCGGACTGGCCCTGATCTCCCAGGAGAAGATGATCGTGAAATGCATCGGCTTGGCAGGCGCTGCCGGCGTCATCGCCACCGTGTCCGCCGTCTTCAACGCGGGCGGTCGCCTGGGCTTCTCCGCCTGGGCGGATAAGATGAAGGACAGGAACACGATCTACAAGCTGATTTTCATCCTCTCCATCGCCTTCACGGCCATCGTCATGGTCACAGGCGGCATCAAGAACGGCGAGGGCAATACAGCGCTTGTGATCCTGGTGCTGGGGCTCATCTTTGTAGTCAACGCGGGCTACGGCGGCGGCTTCTCCAATGTGCCCACACTGTTGTCCGACCACTACGGCATGGGCAACATCAGCGCCATCCACGGACTGACCCTCTCCGCATGGGCCATCGCAGGCCTCACCGGCAACCAGATGGCCAACTGGATCGTGGACCACACGGGAGAGTTCATGGAAGTCCATGGCATCAGCGTCAACCCCACGGGATATCAGAACGTGCTGTATGTCACCATCGTGCTGTACATCGTGGCGCTGCTGATCAGCCTCTTCCTGGTGCGGGCTCCCAAGGACGGGAAGAAGTGATTCCGGCGTATTGAGGGAATCTGTCCTGATACATGAATTGCAGAATGGGACTGCCGCTTTCGGGCGGCAGTCCCATTTCTTATGCGATGCATTTCTTATGCGATGCTTTTCCGTCTTCACTCCTCTTTCAGGTAGATCTCCACCACCGTATCCAGCTCGTCCGGCAGGGGATAGCAGTCCGAGGCGTGGGGATTGAAGAAGAAAAAGGCGTTCTGGCTGAATTCCTTCAGATTCCAGTAGTTGGCCTGCTTGATTTCGGAATTGTCCGACAGCAGCCGCATCTTCTCAATCTTCCCGGCCATGTCCTCCAGGCAGATGGCCCCCGCCTGCTCTTCCATCACATGGGCGTAGAGCACATTGCCCCTGCGGGTGAAGCGCCCCCACTCCGGCTTCGGGAGCTCCGCGTAGCCGCAGCCGTAGATGCTCTTTCCGTTCTTCTTCATCCAGGCGCCGACCTCCCGCAGGATGTCCACCGACTCCCGGGGAATCTCCCCCTTGGCGTTGGGGCCTACGTTCAGCAGCAGGTTCCCGCCCTTGCTGACGCATTCCACCAGCATATGGATGACCATCTTCGCGGATTTGTAATGATGGTCATGGGCGGCATAGCCCCAGTTGTTGTTCAGGGTGATGCAGGATTCCCAGGGGATGGGATTGCCCGCTTCGTCCCGGATGCCCGCCGGAGGAATCATCTGCTCCGGCGAGGCGAAGTCCCCGGAATAGGGCGTGGGGTCCAGGGTGCGGATGGAGCCCGCGTTCTCTCCGCTTCCCTCCAGGCGGTTGTCGATGATCACGTCAGGCTGTATGGAGCGCACCATCTCAATCAGCTCCTTTGCCTTCCAGGTGTCACATTTCATGTTCCCGTAGGAGAAATCGAACCACATCACGTCCAGCTTCCCGTAATCCGTCAGAAGCTCCTTTATCTGGCCGAACATGTACTCCAGGTAATTGTCGAAATTCCGGTTCTCATTGGAGTATTCCGGGCGGTTCCGCATGGGATGGTGCATGTCCCCGTAATGGGGGAAATCCGGATGCCGCCAGTCGATCACGGAATAATACAGGCCCACACGGATGCCCTCCGCCCGGAAAGCCTCCAGGAATTCCCGCACCAGGTCCCGCCCGCAGGGGGCATTGGTGGACTTGAAATCCGTCAGCTTCGAGTCGAACAGACAGAAGCCGTCGTGGTGCTTGGCCGTCAGCACCGCGTACTTCATGCCGGCCTCCTTCGCCAGTCTGGCCCATTCCTTAGGGTCGTAGTTCTCCGTGGTGAACTCGTCCTTGAAGGGCTCGTACTCCTCCCTGGTGAGCTGCTCGGTGCTGCGCAGCCATTCCCCTCTGGCCGGGATGGCGTACAGCCCCCAGTGGATGAACATGCCGAACCGGGCCTCCCTGTACCACTCCGTCCTCCTGGTCCTCTCTTCCACAACCTTGTTCATTGTTGCGCCCATCCGCGCGTTGCGACGCGCCCGCACGGCGGAAAGCATCCGCCGTGCAAAATACACAGATTGGATACGCTTTTTTATCCAACCTTCCCATCATGCCGCCCGGGGCGGCATATATGGCAGACATCTTCTGTTGTCCCCAAAGCCTCGTCTCAGATTTTCCGGCATGCCGCTCAGCCGTCAGACATCGCAAAACAACATCGGCATTTGGCACCGGGCCGAAAGGCTTCAGTTTTTGCTCATCCGGATCAGCTTCAGTATCATATCACCCGTGCCCACATTGTACCCGGCCACGCTGTAGATGCCCCGCATGTCCCTGTCAATCAGCACCGCCAGGGGAAGCTTTCCGGGCTCCAGGTACAGCCTGCGGGCCAGCGCCTCCATATCGGCCCCGAACTCGTCGAACATCAATGTGATTCCGGGCAGAGCCTCCAGCACGCGGCCGCACGCCGGATTCTTCCGAATCTCCGGGCGCATCGCCACAAAGAACAGCCTGCCCTGCAGTTCGGCATAGGCCTCCCTGCGCTCATATATCTCATTCAGGATATGCTCCGTAGGCTCCTCGTCCTCTCCCAGCCAGATGAACAGGCCGCTGTCCTCCTTCACCAGCGCCGAAAGCAGGCATGCCTCCCCGTCCTCCCTCTTTATGGCAAAGTCCGGGATGGCGTGGTCCGTGAGCATATCGGCAGGCTCAGCCTCCGCCAGCTCCAGGCGGATTTCCCTCTGCTGCCCTTCCTCCAGCTGGAAATACAGCTCTTTTGCCAGTATATTGCCATTGGGAAGACGGTTCGCCGTCAATGCCCTGTATCTCCCCGGGAAAGCGGGAATGGGTCCCGCAAGCTTGTCCTGCTCCCACAGCCACAGAGGCCTGTAAGCGCCGTCGTCAAAACGGGCCAGAGACCAGTTGCCGAAATAGTTCCACTCCACGCCCTCCTGGCCATGGATCAGGATACTGCATGTCCTCTCATGCCGCTCCAGCGGAACGAATACGCCCATGTCTTCGGTCATGGCTTCCCCTTGGCCGGAACCTGCCGCCGCGTCTTTCGCGCTCCGGGCCTCCCCCGAAGGCATCCACACCTCCGGCACTCCCTCCACCGGATCCAGCCGGGCGGGTATGCCCAGAGTCCTGAGAATCTGTACGCAGACCACCTCCTGGGTCAGCCTGCTCCCCCGGCCGCTCTCCAGAGCGCCCCGGGCGGATGCAATCAGGTTCCCGTACTCCTCCTTTTTATCTGACACAATCTTTTCCTGCACAAGCTTCCATGCCGCCGCCGGATCCCTGCGTATCTCCTCCGACAGGTCTCTGCCCTGGCGGGCGCTCTCCTGCTCCAGCCAGCCCAAAATGAAGCGCCGGAAGGGACGAATCATCTCGTTCCCCACTCTGGGGCACAGGATATAGGGCACCAGAAGCCCGTCCCCGTACACGCTTTCCCAGCCTGCCGCCTCCAGGCAGCACTCCTCCAGCACCTCCGCCGTGATGTCCCTGAGGTCCTTCTCCCGCAGGCTCTCCAGCACGGCAGTCTTCCAGCGCTCCGGATAGGCTCCGTCCGCGGGCTTTGCCAGGAATGCCGCAATCTCCTTCTGGTTCCGGCAGGCCTTTTTCATGATGGCGGCGCATCTGTCCCGCATATCCGCCTCCATCCCGGCCGTAGCTTCCTCCGCCAGGGCCTGGTCGTAAAAGCGGCTCTCCTTCTCCCTGCGCAGGCGGTTCATCTCCTCCAGACGCTTCCGGCCCCTGGCCTTCTCCTCGTCGGTGGGCATGACGGAATTCCGCGCAGAATCCTTCGGCGCGGTAAAAGTCAGCTCCGCCCACCTGTCATTCTGCTGTCCCGCGGCGTCCAGGACAATCTCACAGCAGCTCCCCTGTCTGGTGTCCGCCAGGGCCTCCCCGTAAGCGCCGTCCTTTGACGCTGTGACATGCAGGCTGCCCAGTCCGGTGCGGAGCACGCACTTCCCCTGCCCGTCGGTATGGACGGCCGCAATCTCCCCGTAGCATGCCATATTCATGACTTCAAAGCGCACCAGCGCCCCCGGCTGGGGATTCCCCGCTCTGTCATATACGGCCACCTCCTGCTCTGTGGTCAGGGCATAGCGCCCGATCTGGTTCAGGGCCTGGCACATGTCGTTGCCGGGCAGCACCTGGGGGGCGTCCACACCCTCCGTGCCCTCCTCCACCGGAAGCAGCCAGCGGGAGTGCACCAGCATGGCCCTGGAGGACGCCCCGGCGAACCATCCTCTGTTCAGGAGCTCCTCCGGCTCGCACGCGCCGAAGAAGACCCACTCCCCGTCGCACCATGCCTCCACCCAGGCGTGGTTGTCGTCGCAGTGGGACCAAAGAGGCACATACACCTGCCTGGCGGGGATTCCCAGGCTGCGCAGCACCGACACGGTAAAGGTAGACTCCTCCCCGCAGCGGCCATAGGCGCAGTCATATACGCTCATGGGGCTGGCCGTCCGGTCATCCGTCGACCTGTAGGTGGCCTGGGAGGCGCACCAGTAATTGGCTTCCCGCACGGCCTGACGCATGTCCATCCCGGCAATCCTGTCCTTTAACTGCTCATAGAAAAATACACGGTGCTCCGTCAAATCTTCATTGTTCACCCGATGATGCAGCACATACCCGGCGAAGAGCCTCTCCGGAACCCGGCCCGCAAAAGGCCCCTTCTCCCAGAGAAAGGCCCCGTGCCTGGCGAAAGCTTCGAAGAGCTCCGCAGGATAGTCCACGGCGTCGCTCACCGGCATGGAGGCATACAGGCATTTCAGGGCCTGGGCCTCCCCGGGGCTCAGAATCTCCCCCACCATGCGCTCCACCTGCGCCGCTCTGGCCCCGCAGGCCCCGCTTGTCCCCATGCGCTTCAGCTGCTCCCTGAAGGGCGCTTCGATTTTTTCCATCATTTCCTTCGTAAACATGATCGGCAATCTCCTGTCTCATCTATGTTGGATTTTCGGCCTGGTTCTCTCCCGTCTCCACCGGCCTCTCCGCCTCGGTCCCTCGACCAGGCGGCTTTTAGGTTTCTCCCATCTTTACCAGCTTGGCCGCTTCGGTCCCGCGACCAAACGGCTTTTAGTTTTCTCCCATCTTTACTAGCTTGGCCGCTTCGGTCCCGCGACCAAACGGCTTCTAGTTTTCTCCCATCT
>CAMQOJ010000245.1 GCA_947003375.1 uncultured Lachnospiraceae bacterium | reverse complement strand
CGGGGCGGCCGCCAGATATCCTCCATCGTCGCCCAGGAGGCGGCGAGCTACTTCAGCGGCCAGAAAACCGCGGCGGACGTGGCTGCCCTCATCCAGAACCGGGTGTCGGTGTACCTGGCGGAGCAGGAGTAAAGCCCCCGTACCTTATCAGGTATGTCAATTTCTATAAACATCGGCCCGGCATAGGCGACTATATGATGCGCCATGCCGGGCCGGTATACAGCAATACCTCTGTTCGTTTATACCTTTTCAATGGCGATGACGACCTTCTCGCCGTTCACGTTCCATTCCTTTGCCACCGCGAAATCCTTCCCCTCCGTCAGCTCTTCGGCCAGCACCTTTCCGGAAATCGAATCCGCGTTCCGGACAGCAATCGCCGCCAGCTTCCCGTTTCCGTTGACGGACACACGGATGTGATCCATGACCTGGAAGCCCGCGTCCTTGCGCATGGTCTGAATCTTGCTGATCAGCTCGTAGACGAAGCCCTCCTCGATCAGCTCCTCCGTCAGGTTGGTGTCCAGCACCACGGTCATCCTGCCGTTCTCCTGGGACACGTAGCCCGGCTTCTGGGTCATGTCAATCAGCAGATCGTCCTTGGTCAGCTCCACGGCCGCTCCGTTCACCTCAAAGGCAAGCTTTCCGCTGGCATCCAGCTCATCCATGGCGGCATTGCCGTCCAGCGCCGCCAGCGTTTTCTGGATTCCGCCCAGCTGCTTGCCGTATTTGGGTCCTGCCGTGCGGAGCTGGGGCTTGAAGGTGTAGGTGGTGTAGTCCCGCACGTCCTCTGTGTAGACCACTTCCTTCACGTTCAGCTCGTCCCGGATGATGGCGGTGCAGAAGCCGTCCAAGCCCTGGGCCGTCCCCGCGGCAGGCTGCGGTCCCTCTGCAGGCACGCCGGCTGCCGCATCTTCTCCCGATCCGGCCTGCCCTGCCCCCATCTTCACGTACATCCTGCCGATGGGCTGGCGGTTCTTGATCGCGGCGGCATTGCGGCAGGCCCGGCCCAGCACCACGGCCTCCAGCACCTCCTCCATGTCCGCCTCTAGCTTTTTATCTATAAAACATTCTTCCGCTATCGGAAAATCACACAGATGGATGCTCTCCGGCGCGTTTCCGTCGGTGCTGCACACCAAATTCCGGTAGATTTCCTCCGTCATGAAGGGAATCATGGGAGCCGCCGCCTTGCACACCGTCACCAAAGCCGTGTGCAGGGTCATATAGGCGTTTATCTTGTCCTGCTCCATGCCCTTTGCCCAGAAGCGCTCGCGGCTGCGGCGCACGTACCAGTTGCTCATCTCCTCCACGAAATCCTGCAGGGCCTTGGCCGCCTCGGGGATGCGGTATCTGTCCAGGTTCGTATCCACCTCGCCCACCACGGTGTTCAGCCTGGACAGGAGCCATCTGTCCATCACTGGCAGTTTTTCGTACTCTAATGTATGCTTTGACGCGTCGAACCCGTCGATATTGGCGTACAGCACGAAGAAGGTATAGGTGTTCCAGAGCTTGTCCAGGAACTTGTGCTGTCCCTCCAGCACGGTCTTGCCGGAGAAGCGCTTGGGCAGCCAGGGGGCGGCGCTGGTGTAGAAATACCACCGGATGGCGTCCGCGCCGTACTCCTCCAGGGCCTGGAAGGGATCCACCACATTCCCCTTGGACTTGCTCATCTTCTGACCGTCCTCGTCCGCCACCAGGCCCAGCACGATGACATTCTCGTAGGGGGCCTTATTAAAGAGCAGCGTGGACTCCGCCAGCAGGGAGTAGAACCATCCTCTGGTCTGGTCCACGGCCTCTGAGATGAAGTTGGCTGGGAACTGCTGTTCGAATAAATCTTTATTCTCAAAAGGATAATGATGCTGGGCAAAGGGCATGGCCCCGGAGTCGAACCAGCAGTCGATGACCTCCGGCACCCGCTTCATGGTCTTCCCGCACTTGGGGCAGGGGAAGGTCACCTCGTCG
Source organism: uncultured Lachnospiraceae bacterium (assembly GCA_947003375.1). Lineage (GTDB taxonomy): Bacteria > Bacillota > Clostridia > Lachnospirales > Lachnospiraceae > Acetatifactor. The sequence goes on along the minus strand of CAMQOJ010000245.1, from coordinate 4,710 downwards.
ATATAAGGGCGGTGCAGCTCGACGTCCTTAGTCTTCTCATCCCCGGTGAGAGCGGCAAGCTGCTCCCTGCTGCCCACGGATTCCATATGCCCGCACTGGCACTCCCAGATATTCAGGGGAGTGCCCCAGTAGCGGTTCCTGGAGATGCCCCAGTCCTGGATGTTCTCCAGCCAGTTGCCGAAGCGCCCCTCGCCGATGGTGGGCGGGATCCAGTTGATGGTCTTGTTGTTGCGCACCAGGTCGTCCTTCACGGCGGTCATCTTGATGAACCAAGACTCTCTGGCGTAGTAGATCAGGGGCGTGTCGCAGCGCCAGCAGAAAGGATAATCGTGCTCGAATTTCGGCGCGGAGAACAGCTTTCCTTCCTTATCTAAATCCTTCAGGATATCGGGATCCGCGTCCTTCACGAATTTCCCGGCGTAGGGGGTCTCCTCCGTCATATGGCCCCTGCCGTCCACGAACTGCACCAGGGGCAGGCCGTACTTCCTGCCTACGTTTGCGTCGTCCTCACCGAAGGCGGGGGCGATGTGCACGATGCCCGTACCGTCGGACATTGTGACATATGTGTCACAAGTGACGTAATGGGCCTTTTTGCCCTGGCGGGCGGCTTCCTCTCCGGAACAGGCGAACAGGGGCTCATACTCTTTATGCTCCAGGTCCGTGCCCTTATAGGTCTCCAGCACCTGGTAAGCCGCCGTCCCCTCTTCCGCCAGGCCTCCCAGCACAGTATCCAGCAGGGCCTGGGCCATGTAATAGGTATAGCCGTCAGCGGCCTTCACCTTCACATAGGTCTCATCCGGGTTCACACACAGGGCCACATTGGAGGGCAATGTCCACGGTGTCGTAGTCCACGCCAGGAAATAGGCCTCCTCCCCCACGCATTTGAAGCGCGCCACCGCGGAGCGCTCCTTCACCGCCTTGTAGCCCTGGGCCACCTCGTGGCTGGACAGGGGGGTGCCGCAGCGGGGGCAGTAGGGCACGATTTTGAAGCCCTTGTATAAAAGGCCCTTGTCCCAGATGGTCTTCAGCGCCCACCACTCGGACTCGATATAGTCGTCATGATAGGTCACGTAAGGGTCGTCCATGTCCGCCCAGAAGCCCACGGAGCCGGAGAATTCCTCCCACATGCCCTTGTACTTCCAGACGCTCTCCTTGCATTTGTCGATGAAGGGGGCCAGGCCATACTCCTCGATCTGCTCCTTGCCGTCCAGCCCTAAGAGCTTCTCCACCTCCAGTTCCACGGGCAGGCCATGGGTGTCCCAGCCCGCTTTCCGGGGCACCATGCACCCCTTCATGGTGCGGTATCTGGGAATCATGTCCTTGATGGTGCGGGTCTCCACATGGCCGATGTGGGGCTTGCCGTTGGCCGTGGGCGGGCCGTCGTAGAAGGTATAGACCGGGCCCTCCTTCCGGCTGTCGATGGTCTTCTGGAAGATATCGTTCTCCCGCCAGAATCTCTCCACTTCTTTTTCGCGTTCTACCGTGCTGACATTTGCTGAAACCTGTTTGTACATTGTCGCGCTTCCTTTCCTGGTTCTGCGGTTTGGCGATTGCCCGTCGGGGGCCGCCGTTTCTCTGCTCTTGGAGCTGCCACAGGCGCTTCCAGGGGCTGCGGAATGCTATAGCCGTAAAATGGTGTGAAAAAGGCTCCGTCCCGTAATAGGACGAAGCCTGCGCATTCGTTTCACCACCTGTTACATCGCACGTATCCGTCAGGCCCCCGATTCCGCCTTGCCTGCGGGCATATGCCCTGGCATCCGGCCGGATACGGAATCTCCTTTACGGAAATGATGCGTTTTCCCATAACGGGGGAATGCCGTGCAGGGCTACTCGTCCCGGAGCCCTCTCCCGGCCACGGCCGCCAAGTCGCTGGCCTTGTGCATCGGGGAATCCGGCTCCTGTCTTTTGTCCTGCCTGCTCGGAAGCGATCTTCACTGTCCCTCTACTTACGCCGGTCTCCCACCCTCACCGGCTCGCTGGGGCTTTCCCGGAACAGCTACTCTCTTCGTCATGGCATTTGCTGTCTGTGACGTTTTTTCTGATATATCATTATAATCTTGTGGATTTTTGTTTGTCAAGTAGAATTCTGGTTTTCTGCGAGAGGATTTTTTGTGGATTTTTCTGTCACTATTTTCATGGACAGGCTAGGCCTGGAAGAAGCGGAGGCGCAGGCCAAGCTGTCGAAATACTGGGCATGACCCGGGAGGCACCGGCCTCCCGCCTCTTGCAATTGAGCCGCGGATGGTATATGATTGTAAAAATACAAGAATGCCGGACACGGCAGAAAAGAGGAGCCTATGGACAGACAGAATCTCACCCTGATGACAGACCTGTATGAACTCACCATGATGCAGGGGTATTTCAGGCACAAAAATCAGAACGAGACCGTAATCTTCGACGCCTTCTACCGCAAGAACCCCTGCGACGGCGGCTACGCAATCTCAGCGGGCCTGGAGCAGGTCATCCAGTACATCAAGGAACTGCATTTCGACCAGGAGGACATCGACTATCTGGCCTCCCTGGGCGTCTTCCAGGCGGATTTCCTAGATTATTTAAAGACCTTCCGCTTCTCCGGCGATATCTACGCCATCCCCGAGGGCACGGTGATGTTCCCCAGGGAGCCGGTGATCAAGGTCATCGCCCCCATCATGGAGGCACAGCTGGTGGAGACCGCCATCCTGAACATCATCAACCACCAGAGCCTGATTGCCACCAAGGCCGCCAGGGTCTGCTATGCCGCCAGGGGGGACGGCATCATGGAGTTCGGCCTGCGCAGGGCCCAGGGGCCGGACGCGGGCACCTACGGGGCCAGGGCGGCTGTCATCGGCGGCTGCATCGGCACCAGCAACGTGCTCTGCGGCCAGCTCTTCGGCGTGCCGGTGAAGGGCACCCACGCCCACAGCTGGATCATGAGCTTCTCCGATGAGTACACGGCCTTCAAGACCTATGCCGAGATGTACCCCACCGCCTGCATCCTGCTGGTGGACACCTATGATACCCTGAAATCCGGCGTGCCCAATGCCATCCGGGTCTTCACGGAAATGCGGGAGGCGGGCATCCCCCTGACCTTCTATGGCATCCGCTTAGACAGCGGCGACCTGGCCTACCTCTCCAAGCAGGCCAGGAAGATGCTGGATGCTGCGGGCTTCCCGGACGCCGTAATCTCCGCCTCCAATGACCTGGACGAATATCTGATCGACAGCCTGAAGGTACAGGGGGCCGCCATCACCTCCTGGGGCGTGGGCACCAACCTAATCACCTCCAAGGACAATCCCTCCTTCGGCGGCGTGTACAAGCTGGCGGCGATCCGTGACGCGGAGGGGCATTTCGTCCCGAAGATCAAGCTCTCCGAGAACAGCGAGAAGGTCACCAATCCCGGGAATAAGAAAATCTACCGCATCTACGAAAAGGATACCGGAAAGATCAAGGCCGATTTAATCTGCCTGGCAACGGAAACTTATCAGGAAGACAATGATCTGACGCTCTTTGACCCCCATGAGCCCTGGAAGAAGACCAAGCTGAAGGCCGGCACCTATAGACTGCGTCCTCTGATGGAGCATATCTTCCATAAGGGCGAATGCCTTTACACCTCTCCCAAGGTCATGGACATCCGCCTCTATTGCCAGCAGGAGCTGGACACTCTCTGGGACGAAACCAAGCGACTGGTGAATCCTCATGAGGTATATGTGGACCTTTCCCAGCAGCTGTATGATACAAAAATCCGGTTACTGGAGGAGCTGAGCGGGAAATAGTTTTCCCATGACCCGAAAGCGGCGGCCGCATATTTGACCATCATCCATGCGGCGGCCGCATGACGGAATCCCCCGTTTCATTCCACCTGCCATGCACCCATGTAATTTCCCGTTGCCGCATTTCCCCTGCATCCCGATTCAGTCTATTGAAATTATGTCCGCATTATATCATTCAATCGTTCTGCCAGCCTCTCCACCGCCTCCAGGTTCACCTCCACCTGGGCGTCATGATAATGAGCCACTTCCGTGTAGAGCTCATAGAATCGCCTCTTTGCCTCAAAATCTTCGCTCAATGGCATCTTCTGCGCATATCGTTCCAGGAGGCCGTAGCCTTTGCCGTTGGCATTGTCCAGCTGGTACAGGTCGAACTCGCTGTCCGCCCAGCAGCAGTGGAACGGGTCGATTACGGCCACCGCCCGGCTCCTGTCCCTGTCCAGCATCACGTTCCATGTATTATAGTCCCCGTGTATCAGCCGGGCCTGCGTGATGGGCCGGCGGAAAATATGGCCGAACCGCTCCATGGACTGGCGGAATACCGAAAGCACCCTGTCCGATAGCTGGCCCTTCTCCCGAAGGCGTCCTGCCTTCTCCACGATGCCCCGGGCAATCGGCTGGTAGTACTCCTGCCAGGTGGGGCAGTATGTCCCGGAGGACAGGATGCCGAACCCTTCGGGGTTCACGACATTATGATATCCGATCAGATTGTCCACGATGCTCTCGCAGATAGAGTCCCTGGCCTCTGTCGGCAGCTCCGCAGGATCAAAGTTGCCTGCGTTGACGCCCTCTATGTATTCCATGAAAAGCGCGTCCATGGGCAGGCCTGTCTGCTCCTTCTCCAGCACCTTGTAAATACGCGGCATCTTCAACAGGGCGTGCTCCGCCAGCAGCCCGGTCTGCCGGGCCTCCCTGGCGGCCAGCCCGGGGAAAAGGTACAGCTTCAATACAACATAGTACGGCC
>CAMQOJ010000244.1 GCA_947003375.1 uncultured Lachnospiraceae bacterium | reverse complement strand
TTGGGCTCAGGGCCATGGGGCTTACGGACAGGGAGTCCGAGGTGGCCAGGCTGGCGGCAGGCGGTATGAGCAACCGGGAGATTGGAAAGGAGCTTTACATCGCGGAGGGGACTGTGAAGAAGCATATGACCCATATCCTGGAGAAGGCGGGGTGCGCGGACAGGGAGGCTCTGGCGAAGCAGGTCAGGAAGCTGTAGGATTGGAATAAAGACAAGCGCGTAGTAATTTTTCTCGAAAAGAAAGCAGCCGGAATGGGGCTAGAATCCCGGTTCCGGCTGCAGCTTTTATGTGATTAATGCTCTATGGGGCTAGTACCCCGATGCATGAATCCTTGAGCAATCAGCCCTGGCCGTCCACCCTGGTACTGCGTTGCCGTCAGTGGACTATGCTCCCGCATCGTCTCCTTCCTCCGCCTTGTCCTGGCGCGGAAATCGAGCACTGATTACTTGGAAATTCATGCACCAGTGTACTAGGCAGTCTCGAACTTCAGGGGCATCTGACTCTGTCCCCCCGCAGCCTCCTGGGTCAGGAAATCATACTGGGACATGTAAAGCTCATAGTAAGCGCCCTCCTGGGCCACCAGCTCCTCGTGGGTGCCCCGCTCCAGGATGCCGCCCTTATCGATGTACATGATGCAGTCGGCGTTTTTGATCGTGGAGAGCCTGTGGGCGATGATGAAGGAGGTGCGGCCCTTCAGCAGCTCGTTCAGGCCCTTCTGCAGCAGGATCTCCGTCTCCGTGTCGATGCTGGAGGTGGCCTCGTCCAGGATCAGTATCTTCGGGTCGGCAAGCAGCGCCCTGGCGAAGGAGATTAGCTGCCTCTGGCCCGCCGAGAGCCTGCTTCCCCGCTCGTTCACCTCGGTGTAGTAGCCGTTCTCCATCTGGGAGATGAAGTCATGGGCGCAAACGGTCTTGGCTGCGGCTATGACCTCATCGTCCGTGGCATCCAGCTTGCCGTAGCGGATATTGTCCATGATGGTGCCGGAGAAGATGAAGCTGTCCTGCATCATCACGCCCATCTGGGACCGGAGGGAGCGGATCGACACCCCGGCGATATCCGTGCCGTCGATGAGCACCTGCCCGGAATCCACATTGTAGAAGCGGGAGATCAGGTTCACGATGGTGGACTTCCCTGCGCCGGTGGGCCCCACGAAAGCGTAGGTCTCGCCCTCCCTGGCGGTGAAATTGATATTGTCCAGAATCCTGTGGCCCTCCTCATAGCTGAAGCACACGTCCTTGAATTCCACCTGGCCTTTGATGGCGGGCATCTCCGTGGCGCCCTCCGCGTCCTTCACCAGGACGGGCTCATCGATGGTCTCGAAGATGCGCTCCAGGTAGGAGATGGCGGTCAGCAGCGAGTTGTAGAAGCTGGCCAGGGTGTTGATCGGGGCCCAGAAGCGCCCGATGTAAGCGGTGAAAGCGATCAGCACGCCCACCGTCAGCGTGGCGTCCGGAGCCAGGATCCAGCGGATGCCCAGCACGTAGATGAAGGATGTGGTGATGATGGAGATCATGTCCACGCTGGGTCCCAGGGTAAAGTTGTACAGGATCGCGTTCATCCAGGACTTTCTGTAATTGCCGCTTAAGTTGTTGAAAATCTGGTTGTTCTCGTTCTCGCGGACAAAGGACTGGGTGACCCGGATGCCATTGATGCTCTCCGCGATATAGGCGTTCAGGTTGCTCTGCTTGTTGGACTGGATCTGCCAGGCCTTCCGCTGACGCTTCTTGATGAAGACGATTACCAGGGCCAGCAGCGGCAGGCCGCAGAGGCATACAAGGGTCAGTCTCGTATCGCAGAAGAGCATGAATATAATAATGAAGAAAAGGTTGCACAGATCCGTGATGGTATTCACGATACCATTGCTCAGCAGGTCGCTTAAGCTGTTCACATAGTTCACCACGCGCACCTGTATCTTGCCGTGGGGCCTGTCATCGTAGTAGGAGAAGGGCAGCTCCTGCAGATGGTTGAAGATATCCGTGCGGATGGCGTGTATGATGTTCTGGCCTACATTGCTCATGATCTTGATCTTGAAGCGCATGGCGATGCCGGAATAGGCCGCCACGGCCAGCGTCAGCATGCTCACGGCCACGATTCCTCCCATATCCTTCCCCGGGATGTAGATGTCCATGATCCTCTGGAAGAAGATGGGCACCAGCATGGTGGCGGCGGAGGCGCTGAGCATCAGGACGATGACGCCTGCCATCTTCGTTTTGTAAGGGGAGACATAGGCTCCCAGACGTTTCAACTGTCGGACGTCAAAGCTGTCTTCCAGCACTTCGTCCATGTCATATCGATTGCGTGCCATAATTATACCTCTCTGTGCGCTTCAGCGCTACGATACCTTCGTTATGCGATATGTTTTTTCTGCAGCAGCTCCTGGGGAATCTCCCCGTACTGGTTGTGGAAGGCCTTGGCATAATAGCCGTCCTTGGCCAGCAGCTCGCTGTGGGTGCCCCGTTCGATGATTCGCCCGCCGTCCATGACCAGTATCAGGTCCGCGTCCTTGATGGAAGAGATGCGGTAGGCGATGATGAATACGGTACAGCCCTCCTTGATGCTCTTAAGCTGCTTCTGGATATAGCTCTCCGTCTCCATGTCCACTGCCGACGTGGTGTCGTCCAGGATCAGGATGGAAGGATCCTTCAAAAGGGCTCTGGCCAGGGAGATGCGCTGCTTCTGGCCGCCGGAAAGCCCCATGCCACGCTCGCCTACAATGGTGTCGTAGCCGTCCGGCATGGCGTTGATGAAGTGGTTGGCATCCGCCATGATCGCGGCCTTCTTCACCTGCTCGAAGCTGCAGTCGGGCCTGCCGTAGGCGATGTTGCCCTCGATGGTGTCGGAGAACAGGAACACGTCCTGCATGGCCATGCCGATGTTGTCCCGCAGGTTGTACAGGTTCATGTCCCGGACATCCGTGCCGTTCACCAGCACCTGCCCGGAGGTGGCGTCATAGAACCGGCACAGCAGGTTCATCAGCGTGGACTTGCCGGAGCCTGTGGAGCCGATGATGCCTACGGTCTGCCCGGCCTCCACGCTGAAATTGATGTCCTTTATGATGTCATCGTCGCCGTCGCTGTAGGCCACGTCCTTGAATTCCACCTGGCCGCGGATCTTCTCATGGGGATAGCCGAAGGTATCCGCGTGGTTCCAGGCAAAGCGGGGCGTGCGCACCTTGGGCTCCTCGCTGTAGGTGGCGTAGATCTTCTCCACGGAGGTGACGAAGTTCTGGATATCGTTGACCCACCAGCCCGCCATGCGCAGGGGCGCGTTGAGCATCCACAGATAGCCGTTGACCTTTACCAGGTCTCCCATGGTGACCTCCCCCTGGATGACCATGTACCCGCCGTAGAGCATCAGGATGACGGTGAGGGCGTAGGCCAGGATCTCGAAGATTGGCACGTATTTCATCCACACCCGGGAGCCCTTGATCTGGGCGTCCCGGAACCTGTCGTTCTCAATCTGGAACTTGCCCTTCTCATATTCTTCCTTGGCGAAGGCCTTCACCACCCGGTTGCCGCTGATGTTCTCCTGGACGAAGGCGTTCAGGGAGGAGAAGCAGTTGCGGTTGCGCTGGAAAGCGGGCTTCACCTCTTTGGACTGCTTGAAGGTGGAGATGGCCGTGAAGGGCAGCACCACCAGCATGCACAGGGCCAGCTTCGGGCTCACGGTGAAGATCATCACCAGCGCGAAGATGAACAGCAGCACGTTCTGGTACACGGCGTAGATGACATAGGCCACGAAATACCGGACGGCGTCCATGTCTCCCGTCTGGCGGCTCATCAGGTCGCCGGTGCGCTTCTTATTATAAAAGTTGAAGTCCTCCTCCAGCAGCTTCCTGTACACGGTGCTGCGCATGTCGTAGAGGACGCCCTGGGAGGCCGTCTCGAACATGAGCTGGTACAGGAAGCGCAGGACGCAGTTGAGCAGCGTGATCCCCACCAGGCATGCGATCAGCGTGGGCAGCAGGTCGTAGTTCCCTGCCTGGATGACATCGTCCACCATGATGCCCGATATGTAGGGGTTGACGATGGACAGGGCCGCGATGACCGTGGTCAGGAACAGGCCGCCGATCATCAGTTTCTGGTACTTCTTCAAGAAGCCGTAGAACCATTTGATAGGTGTCATATGCAAATCCTCCCCGGAACGCCTGTGTCGTTTTTTTGGCATTCCATCCGCCTATTTATTGTTTGCGGGCTTATGGTACATTGTACTTTTTAGGATACAAAAGGAAATGGAGTATCTTGCACCCTTGATGGAAAATTTTGTAGCCGGAAATGAAAAAAGGGTTTTACTTTTGCAGACAAACAGGGTAAAATAAGAAAACAGGATCGATGGGGCAACATATAGACGAAATTTCGCGTAAAGGCAGAAAGACGAAGACATGTGTGTAGAGACAAAAAAGCAGCAGGCAGGCGAGATTTCCATCGATGAGATGGATCCTACTTTCCTCTTTATATGGAAGGGAACCAGGCAGAAGGGGATGAAGGCATCCGAATACCGCAGCCACGACTTCCTGGAAATTGCGTATATTTTCTCAGGTGAGGGGAAATATCGCATTGAGGACACTATTTACACGGTGCAGGAGGGAGATCTGCTCATCATCAACCCCGGAGACAGGCACCAGTCCTTGAACTGTCCCGAGGCGGAGATACCGTCCACGGAATTCTTCGTGGGCTTTTCGGATATCCGGATTGCGGGCTGCAAGGACAATTTCCTGCCGCTTCCCGATGGGCAGCATATCCTCCACACCACGGGGGAGCTGCGCCAGAGGCTGCTGCGGATCTGCTCCGCCATGGAGGCGGAGAACGCCGTGCGCAGGCAGGGGCGGTATTTCATGATGAAGGCCTATCTGATGCAGATGCTCCTCCTGGTGATCAGGGAGCGGTGCGAGCCCATGGAGCGGCCGGTGGGCTGTGCCTTTGAGTCCGCCAACAAGAAATACGTGGTGGAGCAGATCATGAACTATATCGAGGATCACTACAGCGAGAAGATTTCCCTGGATCAGATTGCGGAGAACATGTACTTAAGCCCGTTCTATATCTCGCGGATTTTCAAGAGCGAGACGGGGAACGCGCCAATCAGGTACCTGATTAATATCCGGCTGGAGAAGGCCAAGGAGCTGCTGGAGGGCGGCTATGAGGGGAGCATCCAGGAGGTGGCGGCCCAGGTGGGCTATGACGATGCGTACCATTTCAGCAAGCTTTTCAAGAAGCGGTACGGGATTTCTCCCTCCCAGGCAAGGCACAGCGGGTAGGGGCAGGGGGATTGTCAAATATTTAACTTATCGGAATCCTGTTTTCATTTGGGACAAATTTTGGTATAATGCTAGATAATAGAATCCAAGAGAGGATTCTATGATAGACCCTGACAGTAAAATAACGGAACGGAGGTAAGCAATGAGGTATTTCTTTCAATCGGTGGTGGAAAAGAAAGACAAGGGCTATATGATTCAGATTCCATTCAATGTATGGGAGGTCTGCAAGCAGCGGGACATCATCCAGGCGGAGGTGATTCTGGACAACAAAATCATCGAATGCGAGCTGCTGCCCATAGAGAAGGGCAATTATGAGATTCATATCGGGGACGAGGACGCGGTGAGCGTGGAGCTGGGGGTGCCCCACAAAATCCTGCTGCATATATCCGGTTCCCTGATCAGGATGGATCAGAACAGCCCCTACAGCTTCGAGAACCCCATCCGCAAGATTGACGGCATAAACGTCATCATCCAGCCGGAGGACGGCCTCTGCGGCCAGTCCTGCGTGGCCATGCTGGCGGGGAATACCATAGCGGAGGTCATCACCGTCATGGACTGCAGGGAGTGGCAGGCCACCATGGGCATGATGATTTCTGCCCTGAATTATTACGGAATCGACCACGCTGATGTCATTAATTACACGGAAGGCCGGGACACCGTGCTGCCCAAGTGCTGCATCATGATGGAGAAGATGGGGCGGTTCTGCCATTATCTGGTGCACTATGAGGGGAAGTTCTACGACTCCAACTTAGGGATACTGGAGGAGTATGACATGTCCAAGCTTTTGGGGTATCTGGAGATCAAGTGCTAGGGAGGATGTTCCTGGAATAGGGGAAATCCGCAGAGGGTCATCGCAGGCTGGACAGCGGTACTTGCGCGGAAACGAAAAGGGGACAGGCTTTGTGGCCATGTCCCCTTCCCACGTTCAAAAGGTATACTCCCTGGACTGCTGGTAGCTGTAGGTCTGCAGACGGCTGTGCCGGTCGTAGGTCACGGTATAGCACTCCTGCGGACAATCCGCTTCCGCGGTCTGGCGGAGCATGATGCCGACTGTGGAGGGCCTGTTGGAACGGGATTCCTGATGCCTGCTCCCGCCCTGTTCCCTTCTCGGCTTCGGCACGCCTGCCACCATTTGAACCGGGTACACTTTGAAACTGTCCTGAAAGCCAACTCCGTTTGCTCCGTCAATCCCTCCTTGGATGTATATTTCAACAGTGTCTCTTTCTTATAAGATATATCGGCGAAAGCAGTGGAAAAAATTACTTATTTCTAAAATAAAAATTAAATCAGCCCATAAGCAGGAAAGTGAGAAAAGAAGAGAAAACATAAAAAAGAGAGAGAAAAAGAAAGGTATAGATTTATGCTTGTCTGTGAATGTGTTTGCAAAGACTTACATATAAAACTATTATATGTTCCAGAGATTAGCACTCGAAGCAAATG
>CAMQOJ010000243.1 GCA_947003375.1 uncultured Lachnospiraceae bacterium | reverse complement strand
TTTAAGCAGCGCATAGCCTCAAAGCGGTCTCCATCCGTTTCCTTAATCATACGGCGGATTGCCGTGTCAGTGGCTGGAACAGAAGAATATCCCTGTCTGACATATACCCCCTCTGGACGCATCCCTTTTTTAGCAAGGTAATAAGGGCGATCCGTTCCACGCTGAATATCCACCTCAACTATTTCTTTTCCATCTTCCTTTCTTGTTTTATAATGCAGGAACATCGTCACATCGGGTTTAATTGCATCCCTTACCATATTGCTGATCTGCAAAGAAACGCTGTCGGGATTATCAAGGCCAACTACTGTTCCGTCATCCCGGATGCCAATATACAGTTTGCCGCCGTCACAGTTAGCAAAAGCAATGATTTCCTTTTTTATATCGTCTACTACTACTTCCTTAAACTCTACGGTTTCACTTTCTCGAAAAAGCATGACGCCATCTCCTTTACCCTTTCGCTGTGCATATTATATCAAATCGGGGCAATCGAGTCAATTTGCATGACCCGATTATGACCCGATTTGACCCGATATTTTCATTATGTCCGCAAATGAGGGAAAGTATTAACAGCAAAAGCAATGTCATCTTCCAAGTTTGGATGTAGAACAGCCTGTCCTTCCCGAATCCGGCTTTACGGATGATTCCCCGTCTCATAGCACCACCTGGCGATATCGGCGATGAGCTCCGCCGGAAGGGGCTTGCTGTAGGGAATCTGTATGGTCCCCTTGCTGGTCTTATATCCCTCCAGCCGCGCGGCGAACGCCTGGACGGCCTCCGGCCCGGGATACAGGCCCACATGCTTCTTGAATCCCGCAAAATGGATGATATTGTGCTTCTTCCAGAAAGTCGGCATGCTCCAGGAGAGCCGCTCCTGGGCATCCGGCAGGGCAGCGCGTATGGCATCCCTCACCTGGTTCAGATACGGTCTCGCCTCCTCCGGCTGGGCAGCGATATATTCGTCAATGGTGTCCGGGGCCTTCCCGCAGTAATGGCTCTGTTCCTGTCTCTGAAAAGTGCGGCCGCACTTGGGGCATTTCCACATTTTCGATTCCTCCTTCTCTTCAGCCGAATCTCCTAAATCGTTCCTGTTCTCTCCCGCTTCATTCCCGCTTCATTCCCGTTCCCGGACCGTCACCCGGACGCTGTCCCCCGGCTGTTTCCCGATCCGCGCCCGGATGCTTTTCAGCACGCCGATGATATAGCAGACGCTTCCGTCCTCATTCTTTACGCCCATGTTCACGATGCTGCCGTCATAGGCCTCCCCGTCGAAGGTGGCGTGCACCTTCACCCTGCCCCGGCCGAACTCCTTCCGGATGTCGTAGGGGAAGACCACATACGCGCCCCCTGACTCCCCTGCCGCGTAAAGCAGGGATTCGTATTCATACACTTTGTCCTTCACTGTTTCACCCCATCCGTTCCGTTTTATATAGTATACCAAAAAACAGTATTTTCCGATATTGATCTATTTTATTCTTTCCCACGGGAAACATCGAACGTGGCCCCACAAGGCGCAAAGCTTTCCCTTGACAGATTGGCAACTAGTTGCTATAATCCAATCATGCAATATGTAACTAGTTACCTATAAGGAGCGCCCATATGCATTTAGATGATTTGACCAGAAAATTCTCAGGCACCAGGGAAGACCAGGGCAAGGCAATCTTCAGCACCCTGTTCATCGCGGGGAACAGGCTACAGACCCTGTTCGACAGCCATATACCGGAGCTGTCCCTGAAACAGTTCATGCTGCTGTCCATAGTCAGGCAGTCACAGGAGCCTCTGACTTTTACTCAGTTGGGGAACCTCCTGGGCTGTTCCAGGCAGAACATCAAGAAGCTGGCGGATGTCCTGGAGAAAAAGGGCTTCATCACCCTCCGCCAGAGCCCCTGCGACACCAGGGCCATGTGCATCTGCCCCACCGAAAAAGCGGACGAATATTTCCGGAAAGATTTTTCCCGGTATCGGGAAGAGCTGCGGTATCTCTTTGAGGTGTATACGGACGGGGAAGTGGAGACCCTTTTCCGGCTGCTGTCCAGGCTGTACGCCGGGATAGAGAACCTGGAGCGGAGGACTTGCCATGAGGAAACGAAAGAGCCTGCAATGGAAAACGATTAAAAAAGGAGGTTCGGGCAGATGAAGACAATCGTGATCTACAATTCCCAGACAGGATTTACGGAAAGGTACGCAAAGTGGATAGCGGAAGCGGCGGGCGCCGACTGCATGGCCTTATCGGAGGCAAAGAAGAGGGACCTGAGTACATACGAAGCCATCGTCTTCGGCGGCTGGGCCTGTGCGGGAGGCATCAGCAAGCTGAGCTGGTTCAAAGGAAACCTGGACAGATGGGCCGACAGGAAACTGATCGTGTTCTGCGTGGGCGCAAGCCCCATGGACAGCCCGGATATAGCCCCGGCCCTCAGGCGCACCTTCGCGGACTCGGAATGGGCGAATGTAAAGGCTTTCTACTGCCCCGGCGGCCTGAACTATGAGAAAATGTCCCTCTCCTCCAGGCTCATGATGAAGATGTTCCTAAAGACCCTGGAGGCCAAAAAGGACAAGACAGCGGCGGACAGGGAAATGATCCGGATGATCTCCGCTTCCTATGACATTTCTGACAGGAAATATATCCGGCCCATTCTGGAATGCCTGAGAAATTATACTGCAGACCGCCAGCTAAGCACTTTCCCGGAGACACCACTGTAAATCCTGGCGGTCTGCAGTATAGGCCCACAGTCCCGGGGCGGGGCCTGCTTAGTGCCGCAGGGCCCCGCCATCTCTGAATCGGAAAGATAAAGCCCATACCCTTTTCCGGGATTATTTCAGCCCTGGCCCAGCCTCTCCGCCTCGTCCAACCAGAGCCTTCCGCTGGCGTCCGAGGGCATGCGCAAATCCCCTCTGGGGGACAGGGCCACGCTTCCCACCTTCGGCCCGTCCGGCAGGCAGGAGCGCTTGAACTGCTGGGCGAAGAACCTCCGGTAAAAGGTCTTCAGCCACTTCAGGATAGTTCCGTCCTCATATAGCCCCTGGAACGCCAGCTTCGCCACCCGGTACACCTTGGCCGGGGAGTACCCGCAGCGCAGCATGTAATACAGGAAGAAATCATGCAGCTCATAGGGCCCCACCAGATCCTCCGTCCGCTGGGAGATCGTCCCGTCCACAGGCGGCAGAAGCTCCGGGCTCACCGGCGTGTCGAGCACGTCCAACAACACATCGGTCAACGCTTTATCGTCACATGTATCCGCGTAATACTGCACCAGATGGCGCACCAGGGTCTTCGGCACCCCCGCGTTCACCCCGTACATGGACATGTGGTCCCCATTGTAGGTAGCCCAGCCCAGGGCCAGCTCGGACATGTCCCCGGTTCCGATTACAAGGCCTCCCACACGGTTCGCGATGTCCATCAGCACCTGGGTCCGCTCCCTGGCCTGGCCGTTCTCATAGGTCACGTCATGGTTGGACATGTCCTGGCCGATGTCCCCGAAGTGCACCGTCACCGCCTCTTTGATGTCCACCTCCTCCAGCGTGGCCCCCAGCGTCCGGGCCAGCAGGCAGGCGTTCTCATACGTCCTGTCCGTGGTGCCGAAGCAGGGCATGGTCACCGCCACGATTGCCCCTCTGTCCAGCCCCAGCAGGTCGAAGGCCCGCACTGTGACAAGCAGCGCCAGAGTGGAGTCCAGCCCGCCGGAGATGCCTATCACCGCCGTGGACAGCCCCGTATGCTCATACCTCTTTTTCAGGCCGTAGGACTGGATGGAGAGGATCTCCTCGCAGCGCCTCCTGCGCTTCTCCTCGTCCCCCGGCACGAAAGGCATACTGGCGAAGCTGCGGCTCAGCTCCGTCTCCGTGACCTCCAGCCGGAAAGGCACCCTCACATAAGCGGCTTTGGGCTCCTTGCCGAAGGTCCCCATGCGCCGCCTGTCCGCCAGAAGCTTCCAGACATCGATATCGCCATAGAGGGTCTCGCAGGTGAACTTCTTCACCTGGGCCAGGATCGTGCCGTTCTCCGCTATCAGATTGTGCCCGCCGAACACCAGGTCCTGGGTGGACTCCCCCTCCCCGGCGGAGGCGTACACATAGCCACAGAGCAGACGGGCGCTCACGGATTTCACCAAAAGCTCCCGGTACTCGTCCTTGCCGATGGTCTCATTGGAGGCGGAGAGATTGGCGATGACAGTGGCGCCCTGCAGGGCATGGTTCACCGCCGGTGCGTCCGCCACCCACAGATCCTCGCATATCTCGCAGCCCACGGTAAGGCCGTGGAGGGTCTCGCAGGTAAAGAGGATGTTGGTGCCGAAGGGAACCGATTTTCCCATGAAAGAAAAAGGCACAGGCTCCGCGTTGCCCTCCGCGAAGTGCCGCCCCTCGTAGAATTCCGCGTAGGAGGGGATATTGGCCTTGGGAACCATGCCCAGGATCTCCCCGTCCCGGAGCACGGCGGCCACATTGTAGAGCCTGCCCTCCCGCTCCAGGGGCAGCCCCACCATCACCAAAGCATCCTTCCCCCGGGTGCGTTCCGCGATGCAAAGCAGCTGTGCGGAGGCCTCCCGCAACAGGATCTCCTGCAAAAACAGGTCCCCGCAGGTATATCCCGTGATGCACAGCTCCGGGAACACGATGATCTTCGCGCCATTTTTACAGGCCTCCTCCAGCCTCTCGCAGATGACCCCCGCATTGTAGGCCGGGTCGGCCACCCTGATTTTTGGCGTCACTGCCGCCACCTTGATGAATCCCTGCTCCATGCCATCCTCTCTTTCCCGTCCGTTTTTCCGTCAGGCTTTTGTTAGCCTTCTCTAACCACAGTCTTCCCCTGACTGCTTTCACTGCCTGCCGCGCCCACTGCCTTACGGCAGCCTGCTCTTCCGATAGATTCCCTTCAGCTCTTCCACGCTGAACCTGTGATGGGTGTTGCAGAAGTGGCAGTTCACCTCCACCTCCCGGCCCTCGTGGATCATGTCCTGAATCTCCTTCTTCCCCAGGCTGATCAGTACCTTCTCTATCCGCTCCTTGCTGCAGTTGCAGGAAAAGGCCACAGGACAGGTGTCCGTCACCTGGCAGTCCAGCCCCTCCAGAATCCGCCCCAGCATCTGCTCCGGGGTGTCCCCCGCGTCCAGCATGGCGGTGACGGAGGTGATCCCCGAAAGGTTCCGCTCCAGCCTGTCTATCGCCCCGTCCTCCGCAAAGGGCATCAACTGCACGATGAATCCCCCCGCCTGCCTGACGGTGTTGTCCCGCTCCATGAGCACTCCCAGGCCCACAGAGGAGGGCACCTGCTCGGAGGAGGCGAAATAATAGGTCAGATCCTCCGCGATCTCACTGGTCTGCAATAAAGTCTGCCCAACATAGGGCTCCTTTAAACCCATGTCCCTTATGACGGAAAGCGTCCCATGTCCCACAGCCCCCGCCACGTCCAGCTTGCCCAGGGCATTGGCGGGGAGGATCACGTCGGGCACATTGGCATAGCCCTTCACGCCGCCCTTGGAATCCGCCGTCACCAAGAGGCCCTGCATGGGGCCGTCCCCCTTAATCTGCAAAGTCAGCAGGTCCTCTTCCCCCTTCTGCATGCTGCCCATCATGGCCCCTGCGCTCAGGAGCCGTCCCAGGGCTGCCGTCACCACCGGGCTTGTATCATGAGCCTGTCTTGCCGCCTCCACCACGCCTTTCGTGGTGCAGGCGAAGGCCCGGATCTGCGCCCCCGCGGCGGTGGCCCGTACCAAATAATCTGACATTTCGCACCTCGTTTTCTATCTGAATCCCCTTGTCTCCATTCTATACTATTGTATCCAATCTCCCCAGCGCCGTCCAGGGCCTGCGCATCTCCCGGCGCTGCCGAAAACGGCCCTTTCCGGCACAGGAAATTTATCTTTCCGGCGCCCTGGCCACCAGGCAGATCCGCTGGCTCTCCGGGCTGACAGCCTCCCCGGTGTCCACGTCCCTGACCTCCACCACGTCCATGCCCGCCTGCTCTATGAGGCTGCGCATCTGCGTTAAGGTATAGCCCCTCTGGTAATGGGTCTCCTGGAAGCGCCTGAACAATTCCCCCTCCTCCCGGACGAAGACAGTCAGGTCGTATTCATTGATCCCCTCTTCCACGTCATAGAAATTGTCCCAGATGAAGCTGCAGTCCTCTTTGGTTTCCGCGATGGTGGCATCGCCGATGACTTCCCTGTACTTGTAGTCCGTATTGAAGTCGAAGAGGAACACGCCGCCGGGGTAGAGGAAATTTTTCACCAGGGAAAATACGCCAAGCAGCTCCTCTTCCTCCAGAATATAGTTCACGGAATCGCAGACACAGATTACGGTGCCCACTGTGCTGTAGAGGTCAAGCTCCCGCATGTCCTGCTGCAGATAGAGGATTTCGGAGCCGCTCCTCTCCTTCTTCTCCATGGCGGCGTTCAGCATGCTCCCGGAGGCGTCCACCCCTATCATGTCGTAGCCTTTCGCGTACATCAGCTCCGTCAGCGTCCCGGTGCCGCAGCCTAAGTCCACCACCAGGTTGCGCTCGGACTCCAGAAGCCCCTCCACGTCCCGCTCCGGCTTCGACACGCCGTATTTCCGGATCAGGCCGTCTATGCGCTCCGCCCATTCTTCATAGGGGACATTGTCCATGAACCGGTCGTAAACACTTGCAAAGTCCTGATAGATATCCATCCTTGTCTCCTCTTTCGCCTTCTGTAGTTCTCTGATACCGAAACAAGCCTGGC
>CAMQOJ010000242.1 GCA_947003375.1 uncultured Lachnospiraceae bacterium | reverse complement strand
CCCCTGTATTGTCCCATTATACTCATTATCGGGTGGATATATCAAGTACCAAGATGCCGAATTTCTCACCACGCCCGGGTTTTATGGCCATCAAAATTAAGCCCTGTTCTGGATTGGAGGAAGCTTTTTGACGGATGGCGGAGGAAGCGGCAGAACAAAAAATGTGCACTATGCCTATAAAATATTGGCGAATTCTTCGCATTTTGGGGGCGGAATCCGCCATACAGGCCCGGAAAACCGCGGAATTTCCCTGTGTACGGCGGGGGCATCATGATTTCCTGCGGGTGGGGGATGGATTTATTTGCCCTTCCATGGTATAATTCTAGGCGTGTCCGGATGATACATCTTTGGCGGGGAGAGACGGATTTTTATGCGGTACAGGTATTGCCCGGAAATGCCGGGGGCATAAATTGAAATTTGGATAAAGGAAAGGCGGACAAAGCTTGAAGATTGGAAACAGGGAATTTCAGACCAAAGGACATACATATGTGATGGGAATCCTGAACGTGACCCCGGATTCCTTCTCGGACGGAGGGAAGTGGAACGACAGGGACAGGGCCCTGCGGCATGTGGAGGAGATGCTGGAGGAGGGGGCGGACATCATCGACATCGGAGGGGAGTCCACCCGCCCCGGCCACACGTTCGTGCCGGAGGAAGAGGAGATTGCAAGGGTGGTTCCCGTGATAGAGGCGGTGAAGGCCGCTTTTGACGTGCCTGTGTCCCTGGACACTTACAAGTCCCGGGTGGCATCGGCGGGAATCGGGGCGGGAGCGGATCTGATCAACGATGTCTGGGGCCTGAAATATGACGGCGGGACCGACAATGGGACGGACGTGCCGGAGAATGGGGCAGGCAGAGAACAGGGGAGCACAATGGCGCAGGTCATTGCGGCCAGCGGCCTGCCCTGCTGCCTGATGCACAATAGAAGAGATACGGATTACCGGGATTTCGTAAGTGACGTGGTGAAGGACCTGGAGGGGACCCTCAGGCTGGCGGCAGAGGCGGGCATTCCCCGGGAGAAGATTGTCCTGGATCCGGGGGTGGGCTTCGCCAAGAGCTGTGAGCAGAACCTGGAGATCATCCGCCGCATGGACGCGCTGGGGGCTTTGGGCTGCCCGCTGCTTTTGGGCTGCAGCCGGAAGTCCGTGATCGGCCTGACTTTGGACCTGCCCGCGGATCAGAGGGTGGAGGGGACATTGGTGACCACTGTGGCCGGAGTCCTGCAGGGGGCCATGTTCGTCAGGGTGCATGATGTGAAGGAGAATGTCAGGGCGGTGCGGATGGCGGAGGCAATCTGGCCCCGGGCGCAGAAAATGAAGACAAAGGAAGGACAATGAAAAATGAGTGGTGCGGATGGCGGAGGCAATCTGGCTCCAGGCGCAGGGCTGAGCGGCTAAGGGCAGCGTTCCGGCGGGGGATTCTTCGCCGCACCGGGTGCGGGGAAGGCTTTCTGCCGAGGCGTGGTGGATTTCGGAGGGGCATCAAATAGGGCGCGGGGACCCCTGCCGCAGGGAAAAACGGGGGAGGACAGGAGAGGACATGTATTCTGAATGGGCAAAGGATGAGATACGGATAGAGGGGCTTGAGGTCTTCGCCCACCACGGCGTGTACCAGGAGGAGACGAAGAACGGTCAGTATTTTTACGTAAATGCGGTATTGTATACAGACGTGCGCCGGGCGGGGAGCGAGGACGCCCTGGAGCGCACCGTAAATTACGGGACGGTATGCCATTTCATCACGGACTGGATGCAGGAGAACACCTGTCTGCTGCTGGAGGCGGTGGCGCAGCGGCTGAGCCAGGCGCTGCTTTTGGAGTTCGGGGCCCTCGCCGCCCTGGAGCTGGAGATCCAGAAGCCCCACGCGCCGATTCGGCTGCCCTTCGGCAATGTGTCCGTGAAGGTGCGCAGAGGCTGGCACAGGGCATACATCGCCGTGGGCTCCAACTTGGGGGACAGGAAGAGCCATATCCTAAGCGGCATCCTTGCCCTGAAGGTGCATCCCCTGATCGTGCTGAAAAGGGTGTCCGAGATGATCGTCACCAGGCCCTACGGCGGGGTGGAGCAGGAGGATTTCCTCAACGGCGCGCTGGAGATCGAGACGCTTCTGGAGCCGGAGGAGCTGCTGGAGGCCCTTCACCAGGTGGAGAATGCGGAAGGCAGGGAGAGGACGGTGCGCTGGGGCCCCAGGACGCTGGATCTGGACATCCTGTTCTACGACAGGATATGCTATGAGAGCGAGGATCTGGCGATTCCCCATGTGGATCTGGAGAACAGGGACTTCGTCCTGAAGCCCATGGCGGAGATCGCGCCCTGTTTCCGGCATCCCGTAAGCGGCAGGACGATGACGGGGCTTCTGCGGGAGCTGGAGGAAAGGACAGGGAAAGAGGGCGGCTGAACGCCGCGGCAAGGAAAAAACGGGAGGACAACGGGAAGGGAGGTGATTCCACTCATGAAACACATGCGGGACTATGTCCGAGATAACCACTCAGCACAGTTGACGGAAACTGTTGGCAGATTGTGCTGAGGAGAAAGGAACCTGCTGGCAGTCGCAACTGTGCTGTTTCTCTAATCGGATGTTTCGACAGGATGCTTCAAGCGGAAGCTCAAACATGAGAAAAGGAGTACAGTTATGCGCTATATGAAAGAAATCCTAAAAAAGAATAGACACTGGGTAATCGTATATCTGTCCGTAGGGCTGTTCAATGCGTTCATGGCGAACTACAAGGCAGACTGCTTTCAGAGAATCGTAGACGGACTGTCGGACAGGACGCTAACCATTTTTGGCATTCTGTTCTACGGTGCGGTTCTTTGTGTGACCTATGGAATGAACTATGTGGACGTGTATCCCATAGTAAAGCTGGAAAATGAAATCTACCTGGATTTCAAGCTGCTGGCCTTGGAGAAGATCGGCAGGATGGATTACTCCGAATACCAGAAGCTGGGAACGGGGAAGCTGATACAGCAGATTGAAAACGGCGCCAACGCAGGAAAGGGGGTTCTCTATAACTTCTGGTTTGAGGTGGTGAGGAACCTGGTGCCCACAATCCTGTTCAGCCTGTACTTTATATGGAGGATAGACCCCAGGATAACCTATTTCCTGCTTTCGGGGTATGTGGTGGTCTTCATTGTTACCCACCTGCTGCTCAAGGGTCTGTACCAGATAAAGGAAAAGATACTGACCAACGAGGAGGAGTTGAACCATTTCCTTGTGCGGGGATTCATGGAAATGCCCATTTTCCGGATGAAGCGCCAATTCCCCGGCGAGGTGAGGAAGGCATTGGGAGCCAAACGGATTATCGTAGCGGCAAAAGTCAAGATGACCATGATTCACGAGGCCTTTTTCACCATATTCGCCCTGCTGGTGGCCTGCCTGGACATCGGAATCCTGATTTACGCCTGGCAGAACGGCCATCTCACCGTGGGAGCCGTGGTGGCCTTGATTGCTCTGATCGACAACGCCTATGTCCCCATCGCCATCTTCAATGTCATCTATGTCCAGTACAAGCTGAACCAGACGGCATGGCAGCGGTTCGCGGGCGTGCTGGACCTGAAGGAGGACGGGCAGCTTCAAGAGGGTGCTGTGTTCACGGCGCTTCGCAGGGAGATTCGGGTGAAGGATCTGTCCTATTCCTACCAGCCGACTCCCGGCGAGGAGAAAAAGGTGCTGAACTCCGTAAGCCTTACCATCAGAAGGGGAGAGAAAGCGGCATTCGTGGGGGAATCGGGCTCCGGGAAATCCACGCTGGCCAAAGCCCTGGTGGGGCTGCTGAAAGCTGAGGATGGGGACATCCTTTTTGACCAGGAGTCATTAAAGAATCTTTCGCTGGAATCCCTGTATGAAAAGGTATCCTATCTCTCTCAGGATACGCCGGTATTTGACGGCACTATCCGGGAGAACCTGGTGTTTGACAGGGAGGTTCCGGACACTGACATACATGCGGTCATGGAGCGGGTACAGCTCCTGCCTTTGCTGGCCTCGCTGGACAAGGGGCTGGACACCCGAATAGGCGAGAAGGGAACCTGTCTGTCGGGGGGTGAAAAGCAGCGCCTGGCATTAGCCAGACTGTTGCTGGACCGCTCGGAAATCGTCGTTCTGGACGAGGCCACCTCGGCCCTGGACAATGTGACGGAAAGCACGGTTATGAAAAATGTCTTGGAGCAGGTGGAGGATGCCACGGTGATCTCCATTGCCCACCGCCTGTCTTCTATCAGGGAGTTCGACAGAATCTTCGTATTCAGGGAGGGAAGGATTGTTGGCAGCGGGACCTTTGAGGAGCTGCTGGCGGACAATGCCTATTTTGCGGAGCTGTACAGGAAGGAAAAGGAGAAGGGCAAAGCGCCCGCCGGGGAGAGGGGCTGATAACCGGTGAAAATGGTTTTCGGAAAGTCCTGCGGAAATTGTGGAATTCCATCAGGCATCCACTAGACAGGAGCCGATGGGAAGTGCGCGGCAGAGGGCATCGCATTCAGGAAATATCCGATAGGATAGGGGCAAGAACCTTCCCCGCGAATCCCGCACAGAGCCCTGTGAAAAGCCCGGTGAGTATCCCGCCGAGGATTAAAAAAGGCAGATAGGCCAGCACGCCGACGGTACGGGTAATCGCCAGGGCCATGGCCAGCTGGCCCAGATTGTGGGTCAGCCCGCCCATGGCTCCGGTGAGGAAAAGGGCTTTTTTTTGAAGAAGCCCCATCGCCACCGCCATGACGCACAGGCTGAGCAGCCCTCCGGCCAGGCTGTAGAGCAGGGACAGGGCCTGCCCGAACAAAAAAGCGGACAGCAGTATCCTGGAAATGAGCACGAGAAAAGCGTCCCTGGCGCGGAAATGCCGCAGCAGGATTAATGTGACCACATTGGCCAGGCCCAGCTTGATGCCCGGGATGGGCACCAGGGGCGGGATGGCGCTCTCAATGGCGAAGATGGCCAGGGACAGGGTGGTGAAGAGGGCTAAAACTACAGTTTTTCGTACGGACATATGACTTTCCTTTCTTTTGCGGCATTGATGTGCTATCCTTTGCAGAAGTGCGGGAACAGGGCTATCTATGTAAAACGCTTTCCGGAAATCAATATGTGACGGCATCCGGCGCCGTCATGGATTCTGTAGAATCGGTGACAGGCCGCAGACGGATGACCAGCCGGTTGGGCAGGCAGGTGATCGGGAGCCTGGAGTCACTGATGAAGCCCTGGTGGACGCAGAGCTTGTCGGGGCAGTCTGCGGAGATGATTGCAATGCTGCCGGGACGGACTTCAATCTCGTTGGCACAGCCGTCCTCTCCCTCTATGACAAAAGTTCCTGCTTCAGAGAAGTCGCTTAAATATATGCTTTTAATCAAAAGACCGTCTTGAAAAATATCCGCAATATAATCAGTCCCACTTTTGCCAGTCAGCAGATAGAGAAGGCTTGCCGTGGACAGAAGCAGAAGGAATGCTGTAATTATGGCTGCCGGCTTTCGCCAGGTTGGGTTCTTTTTCACGCGGGATAGCCTTTCTGTCGATGAAATGTGGGGTTCCACCCCGGAATAGTATAGCAAAAAGGAATGAGAAAATGAAGCTTTTTTTGAGAATGGGAATATCCTGTGCCGTAGCGGCCGCTCTGTTATGCTGCGGCTGCGCGGACACAGGGGCGTGGAGGGGCGCTGAAGAAAAGCCCGGAGCCGCGCAGAAGGATGGCGGGCATGGCAGTGCCGTACACACCGCCGGGGGGCCGTGGCAGTACGCGGACACCGCCATGGGAACCGTGGTGCAGCAGTCTATTTACGCAGAGGATGAGGCGGCCGCGGAGGAATTTGCCGGGCAGGCCATGGAGGCGCTTGCGGGGCTGGAGGGGGAGCGGATATCCTGGAGGATGGACACTTCCGAAGTGTACCGCGCCAACGCCTCTGCCGGCGGCGCGGAGGGATTTCTGTTGTCGGAGGAGCTGTCGGAGCTTTTGGGGGGCTGCCAGATTCTGTGGGAGCGTTCCGGTGGAGCGTTCGATGTGACCCTGGGAGCGGCGGTCCGGCTGTGGGACATCGACAAATGGGCCGCAGGGGAGGCCGTGGAGGACTTCGCGCCGCCCTCGGAGGAGGAATTGGCCCGGGCGCTGGCCACATGCGGGAGCCAGAGGATGCGGCTTATGGAGGGGGACTCTGTCATAGAAGCTCTCCATGCCGAGGGCAGCACTCCTGTGAAGGGTCCGCTGCGCCTGTTCCTGCCGGAGGGCATGCAGCTTGACTTGGGGGCCGTGGGCAAGGGCTTCGCCATGGAAGAACTCGGCGGCCTGCTGGAAGAACGGCCCGATGTGACGGGGGCCGTGATATCCCTGGGCGGCAGCATCCTCACCTATGGAGGCAAACCGGACGGCAGCCCCTGGCGGGTGGGAATCGTCAATCCCTTTGACACATCGGACAGCATCGGCGTACTGACCCTGGAGGGGCAGTGGTGCATATCCACTTCCGGGGACTATGAGCGGTATGTGGAACTGGACGGGGTACGATATCACCACATCCTGGATCCAAAGACCGGAGCCCCTGCCCTCAGCGACGTGCGCGGCGTGACCATCCTCATGAAGGACGGACTGCTCAGTGACGGCCTCTCCACCGCCTGCTATATCTTAGGGCCGGAGAAGGGGATGGCACTGGCCGGGCAGTATGGGGCGGAGGCTCTGTTCGTCATGGCGGACGGAGGGCTTGAACTGTCGGATGGGATAAAACGGTATTTT
>CAMQOJ010000241.1 GCA_947003375.1 uncultured Lachnospiraceae bacterium | reverse complement strand
GGAAAGGACACGCCTATGGGAAATTATCAAGCAGAGATCGACGAACTGAAGAGAATCGTGGAAAAATACAGCAATATCGTATTCTTCGGCGGCGCGGGGGTGTCCACGGAGAGCGGGATTCCGGATTTCCGCAGCGTGGACGGGCTCTACCACCAGCAGTACGACTATCCCCCGGAGACCATCCTGAGCCACACCTTCTACCGCAGGAAGCCGAAGGAGTTCTTCCGCTTCTACCGCAACAAGATGCTCTTCCTGGACGCAAAGCCCAATGCCGCCCATGTGAAGCTGGCCGAGCTGGAGGCCCGGGGGAAGCTGAAGGCCGTAATCACCCAGAACATCGACGGGCTCCACCAGGCCGCCGGGAGCAGGACGGTGCTGGAGCTCCACGGCTCGGTGCTGCGCAATTACTGTGAGAAGTGCGGGCAGTTCCATGACGTGCAGTATATACTGGACAGCGCGGACGTGCCCAAATGCGGGAAATGCGGCGGCTCCGTGAAGCCGGACGTGGTGCTCTATGAGGAGGGGCTGGACTCCCGGACCATGACGGACGCCATGCGCTTCATCCATGACGCCCAGGTACTAATCATCGGCGGCACTTCCCTGGCGGTGTACCCGGCGGCGGGGCTGATCGATTACTTCAAAGGCGACAAGCTTGTAGTCATCAATAAGGCCCCCACCCCCAGGGATGCCCATGCGGACCTGCTGATACAGGGGCCTATCGGGGAAGTGTTCTCGCAGCTATGACCGCTTTCCCGGGCGCAGGTGGAGGCGCAGCCGCGGCAGGATTTCCCTCTCATGGCATCAGCCCCATCAGCGCACCCTGCCCCATTCCGCAGGACGTCCCTCAGGCCTTTTCTCCTCCCGCATAAAGGCAGCTCACCTTGTCCCGGATCCGTATCTCCCTGTCAAAAGGGGTGTAGGCGGTCAGGTACAAAGTAGCGGCCCCGGGCGTCTTCTCCTCGCTGTCCTCCTTGCCCTCGGTGAAATGATGCTCCCCGAAGCAGGGCCCTATCACCAACGCGTCCCTGCCGTTGCCCACCTCCGTGAAACCCTGTTTTACCACGATGGCCTCGCTGCCTGTCAGAGGCAGGTCCACATAATCGTTGGTCAGAAAATCCACGCCGGAGAAAGCAAGCTCGATCCTCCAGGGGGCTCCCTCCACGCCGGAGGTCCTCACCCTTACGTCCAGCCCGTTCTCCGCTTCCTTCACCCACACATCCACCCGCATGTCAGGCCCCAGCCTCCTGTCCCGGGATGCATTGTCCATCTTCCACCAGTCGCTGGTGGAGGGCTTCTCGGCAAAGGGCAGATAATACCAGCCCTCCATGGTCTGGCCGAGATGGTACGCACCCTCGGACACCCGCTCCATCTCCCGGCCCTTGAAAGCTCTGTGCTCACAGAAGCTTCCCGCCACTTTCATCTCCAGCTTCATGCTGCCGTTGTGAAGATACAGGAAGTTCGATTTTCCGTTCATCACCGTGTAGGTGAACCGCCCCTGCTGCCCTCTGGCGATGCCGGACTCCCGATAGAAGCTCCTGAAGTCGGGACGGCGGAAGCTCCCCGCCACCTCCAGCTTCCGGTATTCCGGATGGAGCATGAACCAGATCAGACAGTCGGGAGAGGCAATCCCCCGCCTGTCCACAATCTCAAAAATGGTATTGCACATCTGCAGGAATTCCGGGATGTCATACTTCATGCCCATTTTCAGGTATTCCATGTAATAATCCCCGGGGTAGACCAGTCTGTCCCTGTCGAACCGGGTGGAGTTGGCCGTGAAGATACTGTCGTCCGGCTCCCAGTAGGTCAGCATCATCCGCAGATTGCGGACGGCATTTCGTTCATAGGATTCATCGCCCGTAGCCTCGGTGAGCATGATCATGGCGTCATTGTTGATCCGGTTGTAATTACCCGCCGACTTCTCCGCGAACTCTCCGTCCTCATTGCAGTCAATGCCTTCGTTCAGGTATGTGTACGCCGCCTCCTCCATCTCCCTGCTGCCGAACAGCCCGCCGCAGCTCATCAACACGGAGGCGATGGCCCAGCGGTGGTTGGGCGTATGGAATCCGCCCTCCAGAAGGCCGTGGGCCCCCCGGCGCAGGATGGGTTCCATCTTTTCCAGGACGCCGCGCTCTTTGGCCGTGAGCGCCGCCCCGATCCGCCCCTCCTTCCTGCCTCTCAGATACTGATACACGGGCAGCAGCTTCTTGATGCAGAAAGCCGTATCCGGCGCGGAAAAGAAATTGCAGGTTATGTAGTCGAATAATCCGTTCTCATGCTGTACCCGGTCCACATAGCCAAGCCCTGTCATGATCCTGTCAAGCACTCTCCCGTCCCGGTAGAAGCAGCTCTCCTCATTGCAGTAAGCCGCCACCATGCCCGCGATCCTGTAGATGGCGAACTTCGCCTGGACGATTCCCCCGGCGTCCGCAAAGCCCCCGTACCTTGGGCTCTCCCGATCCAGAACCTGAATCTGCAGGGATTTCACCACCCTGTCCCGGGTATCCAGGAGCATCTTCTGATAATGCCTCTCCATACACGCCTCCTAAATTATACTGCGCACCAGTTATACTGCATAACACTGAATACTGCCTAATGCGATCATGCGATTGAACCGGTCAGCGTTATGCAGTCTGATTTTACGGCAAGTGAAAGCGTTAAGCAGTATAAATTTGCAGTGTGACCCGACTGCAGACCGCCAGCCAGATACTTTCCCGTGGACACCACTGTAAATCCTGGCGGTCTGCAGTATAAGATGACTTCGCGCCCTGTCAGAGCATCGTTCTGTATTCCATCAAAAACAAAATCGCCAGCGCCTGGCCGTAGGGCATGGGCCTGAGTTCGATCTCCTTGTAGAAATCCCTGGAAATACGCCCCATAGGAGTCCCGTAGGAGACCTGGTTCACCACGCCGTCCTCGGATATGTAGTCCAAAATCGAATCCGCCGCTCTCAACGCCATCTCCAGGCAGCTTTTGTCCGCCAGGCCGTCTTTCACGGCTTTCAGTATGCCGTAGGCGAATCCGCAGGTGGCGCTGGCCTCCACATAGGAATCCCCGTCGTCCACCAGGGTATGCCACATGCCGTCCGGAGCCTGGTATTTTTTCAGACTGCGGATCTGCGCCCGCAGCGTGTTCACAAGCATCCTCTTCACCGGCCCGCTGCAGGCGTGGATGGCCAGGAATTCGGGTATGGCCATGGTGATCCAGCAATTCCCCCGGCCCCAGAAGGCCCCGGCGAAATTGTTCCTCTCCTTGAAGCTCCAGCCATGATACCACAATCTCGTAGTCTTATCGCAGAGATATTTGTCATGGAGCAGGAACTGATATTCGGCCTCCTCCTTCATCCTCCCGTCATCCAGGATCCGTCCCATGTTGGCCAGGAAAAGCACTGTCATGTACAGCGTGTCGTCCCAGAGCTCCTGCTCGTTGACGCTGTCCGAGGTCCTGTGCTGGAATCCGCCCTCCTCTGTCCGGGGAAAACGTTCCATGATCTCCTCCGCCGCATCGACGCAGGGCCTCAGATACTTTTCCTCCCCTGTGTACTCCGCCAGGAAGGACATGGTCAGATAGGGCGCCGCCGTATTCACGTTCAGAGCCGGAAATCCCATGTCGATCTGCCTGTCATAGTATTTCTTCAGGATATCCAGATATTTTTCGTTTTTCTCATAGCAGAAAAGCTTCCACAGCCCGAACAGCCCCACCCCCTGGGTCCACTCCCAGTACCGGTATCTGGCGATGTCGTCCCCCGCCAGATTGTGGCTCTCCATGTTCTTCAGGAAAGCGTCGTCCGTCTCGTACAATATGCGGGAAAAAGCGTCCGCCATTTTTTCGATCTTGGCATTCACCCGCAGGATCCGCTCTTTCTTTTCCCCGCATTTCTCCTCCAGCTTTTCCAGGAGGGCCTTGAGCTCCTTCGGCGTCTTCACGGTATAGTCCGGCTGCCAGTCAGGCTCCTCCACAGTGTGGAAATATCTGGGCGACCAGTCCAGCCATACGGAGGTGATCCCGTAGCGGTTTGCCCCGGCGATGTCTTTCTTCAGGTTGTTCCCGATCATCACGATGAAAGGCTTGTCCGCCTCCGTCAGCCTCATCTTCTCCATGGCGGTGTCGAACATGGATCTGGCGGGCTTCTCCTCCCCCACCACCTCTGAGACGATCCATTCCTCAAAGCAGTATCCCAGGCCGTTTTCCCGGTACACATTCCGGAAGGATTCCCACTCGCCGTCCGCCACAAGGGCAATGCGGTATCCCTCCTCCTTCAGCTCTCTGATCACTTCTCCCGCGCCGGGGATGAAAGCCGCTTTGGTGACAATCCCCCGATCGTCGTAGACCTGTGTGCTCTCGTCGATGATGGTGTCTCCGCTGTCCGTAAAAATGATTAGATTTTTCTTCATACTCCCTCCATCCGGCCAACATCAAAGGGCCAAAAACTGCTCTGTCGTAAGGACTCCCATCAGAAATACCGCTCTGTAAATTTCCCTGCTGTGGTAATGTTTTTTCCCTTTATCCAATCCGTAAAGTCCCAGGCTTATCAAATCCTGCTTTATCCTCATAACAGCATTTTTCAGTTCCGGATTTTCGCGCATCCGATGTACCATGTCATCGGCATATGCCTTTGAATCATTGATTTCAGCCTGGTTTTTCCACCACACGTCTATATTCCAGCGGTCGCCTGATATTCTCGTTTCAAATCCCAGGAATGCCACTCCCTTTTCGAGATCAAGTTCTCCGTCAAAGCGGTTCGGCCTCATATTTTTCAGGATATCCGATGCCAGGCCGTAATAGTTTTCCGCGTTCAGCCCGGCCTTATCGATATAAAAGTCCAAATCGTTCCATGTCATGATCCCCATTCCATAGCTGCCGACAATGTAGGCCTCTCCATATTTTTGGAGAAGGTCCAGCAAGCCATAGCCATGCATCAGTTCATTCGCTTTCTCGTAAATATCCATCCGTATCTTTGCTCCATCCGCCATTTTATACTGTGTGCCGATAAAATCCATTCTAAATACCGGCCACACACTACCGGCAAGAAACCTTTGCCCATTTTCCTACTGTAAATTTCGGCAGTCTGCAGTATAACCGTAAGCCTACACATCGTTCTGCGCCGAACCCGTCCTGCTGCTCTCACGCCTTTTACAGCAATATTATATGGCAAAGGGTGTTTCAAATCAAGTGCCACGCTTACAAATCTCTACAGCGGCAGCAGCAGGCTTGTCCGGGCGAAATGCTTTGTCGCTTTTTAAATCGATATGACGTTAAACGGGCGGCAGACCCGGTCCGGATCCGCCGCCTTCCATGTCACAGAGCTGCCACGCAGCCGTCAGTTCTCAACCTTCCTCTGACGTAACCTTTTTTCCGTCTGCCCTTCCGTTCGGGTTTCAATCCAGAATCCCCGTTACCGGCATGTTCCGCATGGCCTCTCTCCTCTGGTACGGCGATTTCAGCTCCACGAGGCGCCCCTCCCTGCCGCTCTTCTCAAAGGCAGTGAGAATCTCCAGCACATGGAGGGTCTGCTGCACGTCCGCCCGGGGAGTGCGGCCCTTCCGCAGGGCCTTGGCCATGTCCGCCACCCCCAGGCCTCTGCTGTTCTCCTTGTAATCGTACAGGAGGGGCATCTCCCTGAAGCTCCCGTCCTCAGGCCTAAGGAGCGAGACGCTTCCGCCGAAGCCGTTGGGGTCGGGCACACGCAGGGTCCCCCTGGTGCCATAGATTTCCAGGAAGGCCTGTCTGTCGTAGTATACGTCAAATGTAGTCACCACTGTGGCGATGGCTCCGTTCTGGAATTTCATCAGGCCTGTGGTGTGGGTGGGCACCTCCACGTCCACCACCGTGCCCTGCTTGGGCTTGCTGGTGATGATCCGCTGGGGGAAGGCCGCCCCTGTCATGCCGCTGATGCTCTGCACCCGTCCGATCAGGTTCACCAGAGCCGTCATGTAGTAAGGCCCCATGTCCATCATGGGCCCGCCGCCGTACTGATAATAGAATTCCGGCGCGGGATGCCAGCTCTCATGCCCGTGGCACACCATCTTCGCCTCCGCTCCGATCACGTCCCCTATCATCCCGTCGTCGATGAGCCGCCTGCAGGTCTGTATCCCCGCCCCCAGGAAGGTGTCCGGCGCGCCGCCCAGCAAAAGCCCGCGCTCCCCGGCCAGGGCCGCAAGCTCCGCGCCCTCCTCGTAGGTGGCGGCCAGAGGCTTTTCGCTGTACACATGCTTGCCCGCCAGCAGCGCTGCCTTGGTGGTGGCGTAGTGCTCGTTGGGGCGGGTAAGGTTCAGGACGATCTCAATCTCCCGGTCCCCCAGCAGCTCCTCCATGGTGTCGTACACTCTGGGAATCTTGTACTTCTCACCGGCCTCCCGGGCCTTCTCCCGGAACAGGTCGCAGACCGCCCACACTTCTACCTCCTGGAACAGCTCCGTCAGGTTCTGGAAATAGATTCCGCTGATTGCCCCGGCTCCCAGCACGCCTATCTTTACTTTTTCCATGCCTCATCGCCTCCTCAATACATTTTCGCCCTGCTCTCGAACCGCTCTGTGGTCAGCCCATGCTCCAGCGCGTAGGCCTTCCCCTCCGCCGCCCAGACAAGCCCCCGCTCCATCAGGAGCCCAGCCTCCGGGAACTTCTCGAACACATCGTCATGATGTCCCAGGGAGCAGTAGAACACCCTGCCGTTGCCCCAGAACTTGGTCCAGGCCACCGGCATGTCCACCGCCCTGTTGGCGCTGTGGTAGT
>CAMQOJ010000240.1 GCA_947003375.1 uncultured Lachnospiraceae bacterium | reverse complement strand
CTGCAGATGTCCCTGCCGCCGACATGCCTCATGTCCCCATTGTCATGGTACCTGTGGCATATCTCACAGTACTGATAGTTGCTGTCAAGGCAGTCGCCGCAGACATGGACCTCGTTCCCCCTGATGTCGTAGGCGGTGTCCAGCCCACCACAATGTTCGCCGCAGTCATCGCAGACGGGCTGGCTTTCTTTGCATCCATCACAGTACAGCCTCTCGCTGATCTCATTCCCGCAGCGGATGCACAGCCCATATGCGCCGACCTCCAGGATCCCGCACCTCTTCTCATCGAAATCGGACCTGAAGCTGATATGCCCGTCGAAGTCGGCATATGTCCAGTCGGCATACCCGCCGAATCCGTACCCTGCGCCGACCCAGCCCGCCTTCTCCCCTGTGGACAGCGCCGTCCTCCACAGGTTCGGCACGTCCTCCAGCATGGAGATCTCGCGCTGGACCAGGTCTCGGTAGAGCCTGGAGGCGGCCTGTGTCCCACGCGTGCCGCCGGACGTGTTGTACATCCTGCTCTGCAGCAGCAGGCCGCTCCCTGGACGGTATGCGAAGACCTGCCTGGTGGTCTTCCTGTTGTTGAACGCCTCCGGATCCCCGTCGTCCGCCACCGTGAACGCTATGAAGCTGGCCGCGTCCCTGGCGTAGCCGGAGCAGCCGTTGTTGTACTTGTATTCCGTGGAGTTGAGCGAGTGGCAGCTTGTCAGGGTCTCGCCACGGTCGTCCTTCTTTGGGTTGCTCATGGTCAGGAAGTGCGCCGGGTTCAGCGAGACGTACAGCTTGAAGCCGATCCTCTTTGCCGCCAGCTCGTCCGCGAACTGCGCGAAGAGCCTCTGGAACACGCTGCCAGCTGTCCCGTCCGCAACGCCGAGGGCATCGCAGAGCGCCTTGAACACGCGGCTCGGCTTCTTCGTGGGCGCATATGCTTTCGGGGCAAGCGCATTGATTGCGGCGATGCTCATCTCACGGTCCGTCTCGGACTGATGTGCGCAGCAGAAAAGGTTCAGCGCCTGTAGTATGCTGTAGTGCCGGTCATCATCGCGGTCAAGGGCATCCTGCAGGATTTCCAGGCCAAGCTCCAATATCCTGTCGTAGTCCGGGTCGTGCGTCCGTGTCCCGTTGATGACCAGTGCGCCAATCCTTTCATCCCACACGGGCGACCTGCTGAACAGCTCCCGCAGCCCCTGCTTCGCATAGGAGCTGTCCCTGGCGAGCCTGCGGACGAACCTCTCCGACACGTCATCGAGGACTTCCGTCTGCTTTGTGTGCGCGCCATAGTCTTTTATTGCCTGCCTGATGTCCTGTTCCGCCTGTTTGATTATCTCCTGCATCTCCATCTGTAGAATCCTCCAATCTGAATCTCCTTCGAAATAGGGGCTGGGATTTCAGGGAACCCCAGAATCCCGATGCCCCCGATAGGCTTTCTGCCGGTAAGCAGGGAGGCCTCCCTATCCAATCCCTACCTCTATGGCAGAGACCTCATATGCCACCCTGGTCTCCGATTCCGTCTCCGACAGCATCTTGTCATATTCCCTGCTCTGTATCCTGCCTGAAATCCTCAACGCCGCGCCCACGTCCAGCCTTGACACGTCCCATGCGTCCCTGCCCCATACGATGCAGGGTATGTAGTCCGATTTCCCATGGGGGCGGTTCACTGCCAGGATGACGTCCGCAATCTCACGTCCTTTCGGCGTCTTCCTATATATAGGCGCCTTGCAGATGAACCCATCCAGGAAGACCTGGTTGTTGCATGCGCAGTCCACAGGCCATCCTGTCTCCAGGAGCCTGAGCTCCTTGACGAACACCGACAGTATCAGCCTCGACTTCCCATCCCCATGCCTGTTGTAGGAGCGGAACTGCCCCTCCACCGATGCCATGCGCCCGGTGCAGTCCCCTGGCCCTATCAGCTCCCCTGGAATCATGAGCGGAATCCTGTCCGTCACCCCACTGGTCCGTCTGGTGAGGATGTATGCCATATAGAGCCTTTCCCCACGTCCCTCATGGACCAGGCAGGGTTCTGATACAATCTCTCCCGTCATGCTCACCATATTGCTCTCTTTCGCTTTGCCATCTAACATATCCGTCTCCTTATCCTCTGGTGTCCGGTGCCATGGCCCCGCCCTCCAGATGTCCGCAGGGCCATGCTGGCAGCCCTTCCCATTCAGGCCACCACTACCTCTTTCTTCCGCATGTCGTAATAATAGACGCTGTCCGTGAGCACCTCTTCCGCCGCCACATACGACCTGTTCACCTCCGACACCATCTTCTTCAGTTCATCGGGCACTATCGCCCCATCGTCCGGCAGCAGTATCGCCTCATGGACGGAGCTGGGGAGGATGTAGAGGCTGCTCCCCTCTTTCTCCGAGATCCCCTCCAGAACTCCCGGATAGAGTAGGCAGGCCGCGCCGTATGCCCTCCTGTCGTTGCTCAGCACCCGTAGGGGGAGGCCTATCCAGCCGTCCTCCTGTCCGGATGGTCCATCCATGGCATCCAGTTCGTCCAGGACCTCCTCCAGTGTCCTGCACTCCCATGGGAAGATTCTCCTCGTGTTGCGCCTCGCCAGGGCGAGCAGCTCCGCCGCATCGGTCTCCCAGAGTTCCATATGGGAATTATGTACCGGTATGGACCCTTCCCCAAACACCTCGTCCTGGTAGGCATAGAAGAAGCATACGGCCATGTCCAAGAACCCCACATGGGGCATGTCCTCCAGCAGCTCCACGTTCCTTTCCCTGCCCACCAGCCGGTAGCATATCCTGTCCCTCACCTTCTCGAACGACCGGAGGAAGCCCATGTCCATATCCTCTCCGGACGCGCTCTCCTCGCATATCTGCAGGAGCCTCTGCACGATGGTCCCGAACGCCGCCCCCGACTCATAGGCCTCCAGGAACATGTCCAGGTATATCGTCGGCGCTATGTCCTGCCCTTTCTTCCTGACGCTCATGCCGTGCAGGATGACCCCATTGTTCTTCCTGACGTCCCTGGCTTCGACACGGAACCCGCTGCCGAGCCTTTCCCCTACCGCCTTGCATGCCTTCCTTACGAAAGCTTCCATCTTCATTTCCTTGCTTCTCCTTTCCGCTGCAAAAAGGAGCCTATGGAGGTCCCTCCATAAGCCCCTTTCTGAATATCTGTGCTTCTCCGTCTTCCTTTTCCGCCATCTCCAATCCATGCTGCAGTCATGCCGCCCTCTTCGGCTTCGTCTGCCTCAGCGCCGCGATTGCCCTGTCATAGATTTCCGGCGTCATCTGGCTGAGGCTGCCGATCTTATAGCGCTCCAGCACCTGGTCAAGGGATATCCCGGTCCTGTTCAGTTCGGCCATCAGCACGACTTCCTTCCGGTTCCCGATGTATCCCTGCCCCTCCTGGCCGTCCTGCACGGATTTTCCGGCATCCCTTTCCGTCCCCGCTTTCCCTTTCGATGCGGGCTTCTGTCCGGATGCCCCTTTTGCTCCGCTGCCCTCACGATTCCCCTCTCCTTTCGGAGGGTTCCTGTCGCCGTCATGCTGCCGCAGGGAGTACACGGCATCCCCTTTGGAGTCCACGATTTCAAGGGCGGCTATCTCCCTGTCATTGTTATAGCCTATCGACTTTACAGAGAACCATTCGTTAGTGGCGTACCTGCCCCCTTTCTGGTAGACCTTCGCCTTTGCTGCAGGAATCCATATGAATGGAGCAGTATATAGCTCCCTGCCTATGCCCCAGTTGAATCCGGCGCGCTTGAATGAGTCCGATGCCTGTCCCTTCTCTTTCTCCGAATAGGACATCGTCCCCACGTCCTGCTTCCCTACCCACTGCTTCTTGTCCTCGTCCCACACCTCCACGGTGCAGTAGAGGTTCCCGTCTATCGCCTGGTGGGAGCGCCTCCACCCCAGGGGCGTGTATGTCTCGTCAAGTATCTTTTGGTCCACCCTCGCGTCCTTGAACAGCAGGAGGCTCAGCCCCTTCTCGTTGATGGTTCCGATGCGGCATTCAATCTCCGCCGCTTTCAGCAGCCTCACAGTCTTCGTCCCCGTCATCCTTGCCGCCCTCCTTTCCATGCAGCCCGAACCCCAGCACTTCCCTCTCTACATGCTCCTCCAGCTCCTTATAGCAGCTGTCGTCCACTTTCGTCCAGCTCTCGAAGAGCCAGTCCAGGATTCCGTCCTTCCCATACATCGCCTCCAGCATATGGGCCGGCATCCTCGCCGCCAGCCCGCTCACAATCTCATAGAGGTTCCGGTATATGTCTATCCTATAGCAGCACCCATACAGGTCCAGCCTGTCCTTCAACAGCATGGACTCCTTGAACTGCAGGTACTCCCTGTAAAGCTTTATCCGGAACGCCTCCCTTATCCCCTCCACGCCCCGCCTCCTATGCCACGGAGAGCCTGCGGTACCGGCTCTCCGTCAGGTATTCGTCATAAAGCTGGCGGTTCTCTTTCTCCAGCCTCCTGCTGTCGAAGGTCGTCTTGGTTATCTGCTTCCAGGTGACT
The DNA here is from genome assembly GCA_947003375.1 of uncultured Lachnospiraceae bacterium. Lineage (GTDB taxonomy): Bacteria > Bacillota > Clostridia > Lachnospirales > Lachnospiraceae > Acetatifactor. Next base: position 2,280 of record CAMQOJ010000240.1, on the reverse strand, counting down.
GTCCTCCCCTGGACGGTCCCGGCCTCGTTCTCCCCCAGGTAGCTCCTGAGCTGGTTGGCCAGGGCATCTTTCCTCTCCTTTGCCGCCTTCACCTGTTCCGTGGCGTCCTCGTACCTGCGTATGACCTCCAGGGCCGAGTCCGGAAGCTCCACGGCCATGCCGTTGCATCTGGCGTACCTGCTGCTCAGGAAAGCCGTGGTCGCCTCCGAGCCGTCCGGGACAGGCTCCGCACCTCCTATCACGTTCCTTTCCCAGAACTCCTTCTCCATGGCTGTAATCGTCCCTATCAGCTCCTCGTCCCTCTGGACGGTATGCATGTAGAAGTGGCTCCCTCCTACCAGGGCGGCGACATAGGCCTTCCCCGCCCCCGTCACTGCCATGTAGTGCTGCACCTGGAGGAGGTATCCTGCCGGGACCGCTTCCTCCCATTGCCCAGCCTTGTACTGGGAGGCTGTCTTCGCCTCGAATATGGCCATCTGACTGCCCTCGTTGATTACCCCGTCCAGGTCCGCGAACATGAACGGATATTCCGCACTCTGCAGGAGCATGTGCTTCTGCCTTACCTTGATTCCGGTACGGCGAGTGAACTCGTTCCGGACGATTGGCTCCAGCAGCGTGCCGAAATGGGCATACTCGCTCTCCGCCTCCTCTGGCTCCGCCTGTCCGGTCTTTTCCAGCCAGAGCTGGTAGGCTGACCGGAATGGGTTGATTCCCGCAATGATGGAGACGTCCGAACCGCCGATTCCCTGTGTGCGGTATTTCAGCCATTCATTTCTCGATAGGTCTGCCGTCTTTACTACTACTCTGTACATAAGCACCTCCAAAAATAAAGGGACAGCCTTATGCAGCCGTCCCTTGTCGATAAGCATCTTCCTCTCAGTACCGTTTCTGTGCCAGCGCCATGCCGCGGCCCTGATGCGCTGGCGTTTCCTGCCGCCGTCTCAGGCCGCCATCACCATCTGGTACGCCCTGTCTATCAGCGGGTTGCCGTCCACCGTCCTGGCGAACAGGCTCTCCTTATAGTTGGCGCGCTCACGGAGCGGCTTCGCGTGGGTGGCGAAGTCGGAGACCGCATTGATGAAGCGGTAGCCGTTCCTCCCTACGTCCGCCAGGTCGGGCGCATCGTAATACCTCGCCCTCATGTCCTCCTGCATCCTGCGGATGTTGCGCCTCTGCTGGAGGCTTGCGCCGTCCGCGTCGGGGATCAAGGCGCTGATGAACTCCTTCACCTTGCCGTCCGACAGCTTGACCTGCCCCAGCTTCCCAAAGGCTTTCCCCAGCTCCGCCATGTACTGCCCGGCATACAGGAGCGTGTCACGCGCCTCGTCCAGCTTGCCGCTGATGTCGCCGGTATGGTTGAAGCTCCAGCTGCGCTTCGCCGTGGAGAGCGCCAGGTTCAGGGTGTTCTGGCACACCACCCGTATAGGGGTCATGGCCGCCTTTATGGCCGCGCTGCCATCGTGGGCATTCATGAACACGAGGTATGGCGAGATTTCTTCTCCGTTGATGATGTACTGGTGGGGGAGCCTGGCCAGCACCCAGGTCCGCCTGCCGCCCTGGAGGCTCCCGGCTGTCTCATAGCGGACGCCTTCGCCCAGCAGCTCGTCCGTGAAAGAGAACGCCTCCGCGTTCTGGACCACCCTGTACCTGTCCGTCACTATCCCCAGGACGCTCCCGTCGGTGTCCCGCACGTTCGCCTTGAACCCCGGGATGGCGCCGCTTCCGTCCACCGTCATGATGTCCTTCTGGATTACGTTCCAGTCCAGCCCTGCCAGGCGCAGCGCCGCGGCTGAATCTGGGGCCTCCGCTACCATCATGCCGAGGCCGTGCCAGGGCTTCTCCCTGACGTAGAACATGGATTCCACATCTGCTGCCATGCTTATTTCCCTCCCTCCAGTTTTCCTGCCAGCCAGATGATGAACTTGGCCGCCGCTGCTCCTGCTACTGTCCCTGTGGCTTTTAAGATTTTGAATACTGTGCTCATTGCAAGTACCTCCTTTTTGGCTCCGATATTGGTTTTGGATATCGGTTGATTGGTTGATATGCTACAAGGAGATAATATATCATTGCTTTTGAGGGATTTGCCGTCCTAGAAAAACAAAGAAAAAGAAGATTATCCTGATTAGACAATCTTCCTTTATATTTTCTAGAGTATCGGCCCAAAATACAAGAGAATCAATTATTCTCTATCATTCAGAACCAAGGAACAATCTCTACAACCATACGGTATCATCTGTCTCTTATACACATCTGACGCTGCCGACGAAGAGACTCGTGTAG
>CAMQOJ010000239.1 GCA_947003375.1 uncultured Lachnospiraceae bacterium | reverse complement strand
GCCTGTGCACAAGGGGATGCAGCGCCTTTGCCAGTTCCCGCAGGCCGCATTCCTTTTCCACCCAGTCCAGCAGCCCGTCCTCCATCAGGGAGAGGTCCAGCAGAAACGCGTTTTCCTTCAGGCAATAGCACAGTTCTTCCATGCTGTACACATCCGTGCCCAGCCCCGGTATACGATATGGCATTTTGGCATAACTGCCCACACAGACACTGACCCGCATCTAACGCCGCTCCTTCTCATAAACTCATGATTAATCCAGCTCAATCTCTTCCTTCCACACCCGGCCCGAGGAGGCGCGGAACCCCCCGAAGCCAAGGTCCTTCACCTCCACCGACAGACGGTTTTCCTCCTTCAGGAAAAAACGCGCCCACAGCCTGGAAACATTCCCCGGAAGCCCCTCCAGCGCAATGCGCACCAGCCTGCTCCTGCCGGCCGCCGCGCTTTCCGCAAGAGGCGTTATCGTCAGGGCAAGCTCATTGCCCTCCTGAATGTAGAGCTCCATCACATGCTCTGCCTCATACCAGTTCTCGCCCGCGTCAAGCAGCGCGTAGTAGGATTCCTCCCCCTGTCTGAGCAACCGCATGCCGATGTTGGCCTTCAGCTTGTCCTTTCCCAGGAACACATGGGCCATGCCCGCCTCTCCCGGCAGAATCCGCTCCTGCATCCCGCAGCAGGCGCCCTTGCTGAACAGATTGTTGCCCTGGAACACCCGCCTGCCCTTGCAGAGGAAGCGCAGGGACTCCTTCATCCAGTCCCTGGCGAACCCGTCCCCAATCAGAAACACGCTGCCTACGCCGCCCTCCCCGCAGACCTCCTCCGCAATCCGCAAAAAGGCCGCATCCAGCTCCTGTTGCCTTTCGCATGTCAGCGCCGCCCTGACATCCTCCTCTCCCCGGGGAGAATCCTTCCCCCAGCCGGGAAGCGCGTCCTCCGGGAAATCAAAGCGCCGCTCTTCCACAAACGCCACTATCGGCGTGGTCCGCCTGTTGCACTCCATGCGCATCGCCCGGATGCCTCCCCTGTGGTAGTCGAACAGGATGGAATCGCTGGCCCAGAACTCCTTAGGCTGGCGCAGCATATAGCTGTAAAAGCTTTCCTCATAGCTCTGGATGGCGATTCTGTCCGCCTTCAGCTGGGCGCACTCCACCATGCGGGACAGCATGTCCAGAATCCCCCGCTCCAGCGTGGCGCAGGTAATCATGAGGGCCGTGAGCTTTTGGCTTATCTGGGAGAGAAGCCCCAGGCTCCTCTTGAAGAACAGCGCCAACAGGGCCACCGGGTCGAAGCTCTCCCCGTCTATGACCACAGGCTCCCTGCCGAGCGCCATGGACAGCAGGTTCTCCACCAGGACCCCCTCCTCGCTGTCGGCCCGCAGCGCCTCCCTTCCCCAGAGCCACTGGTTCGTGCCCTTCCTTTTGTAGAGCGCAGCCGGGATATTGAAGACCTCCGCGCCTGCCACCTGGGAAAGCGTCTGTGCCTCGCCGTCCTCGGAGACGGCATAGCTGATCTGGCAGTATTCATTCCCCAGATCGTATCCCACAATCAGCCTGTCACTGTTCAGAAATCCCATGCCAGCCCCCTCCCGGTATCCTTTCTACATTTTCCCGTCATTTTATCATTTTAATTCAAACAATCTGCTGCTCAGGAAGTCCTTTTTATAGTACTCCTCCAGCAGCTCATCCATGGTGTCATAGTCCTGCATGGACTCGGCGGTGACGATGTCGTCGATCAGCCGGTATCTGCTCTCATCCTCCAGGCCATTGTCGCTCCGCAACAGCGTGCCGCTGCCTGTCACCTGGAAATTTCCGTCCTTCTCCTCTGTGATATAGTACTGCAGGCTCTCCCCGAAGAACAGCACGAAGGCCTTAAAGCACACGCCGCCATATGCCTCCTGCATATATTCGCTGCGGTAGCTCCCCGCCTCCCCGTTCTCGTCCAGGACTGCGTAGTGGATGCAGGCCTTCACCTGGGGCTTTGTCCGGTATTCAATGATGGTCTTGTCGGAGAGTTCCCTCCTAAGCTCCGGGCTCTGCCTGATCTCCTGGAAGAATTCCAGGTAAATCTTCTTCTCCAGCATCTCCGCCAGCAGCTCCTGAATCATGGCGTCGAAAGGCTCGTCCATCTCCCCGCCGTTCTCCGCGAAATATTTCAGGTAGGCCAGCCTGCAGACCATCTGCACCGGCTCCCCTCGCAGGTACATCTGCCGTATTTCGTGGAACACCTCCTGATCCATCAGGCGCTCGTTTACGAAATAGTCGTAGGCGCACTGGGCCAGGAAGGCCTCCTCCACCTCCTGCTTCGCCCCCTGTGAGATATAGTAATGGAAAATCTCCATCTTCTCCCCCACGAAGGCACCGGAATACAGCATCTGCACCAGCATCCTCTCGCTGAGCCTGTAGCAGTCCGCCCCAAAGGATCTCGCCGCTTTCCAGATGTCCCGCATCTTCCTCGTCATGCCCTGATAGTGCATCACAAGATAGTCCAGCACCGTACTGTTATATTTCCCCTTCTGGAAGATATGGGCCGTGGCCGCCGTCAGCAGCGGATTCTCTGCCATGTCGTACCGCTCTATCATGGCCTCCACCAGCCGCACCAGAATCTTTACGTCCAAGAAATACGGCCCATAAACCTCCAGCCACTCCCAGGCCAGCCTGTAATTGCCCCGGAGCACCATAAACCGGACCACATCCGCCCTTTCCCTGGCGCTGAGCCCCTCCGGCGGAATCCTCTTCAGGTATTCGTCCAGGGCCCGCATGTCGTCACAGTCATAGTAATATTGCAGGATGCGCAGATACAGCTCCCGCTTCACCTGCCTGTCCGCGTCCTCGGAGTCCGCAATCCGAAGCTCCCGCCTGACCCGCTCGGCAGGCTCCTCCCTGCAGGCGCTCTCATTGTCGCACAGATAGAAGTCCAGCTCAAGCCCCATCTCCCCAAAGGGCAGGACGAATCGCAGGAACTTCCCCGGTATCATCAGCTTCTCCATGGTGTATTCCGCATTTTTCAAGAAGCGGTTCTGCCATGCGTCCTCAAAGACTATAGTGTACCTGCTGCCATAGAGCGCCACCCATGTCTTCTTTTCCGTCAGCATGTATTCGCTCGGGCGAAGATTCCCCGGCTGATATACGTACACCTTCCTGAGCCTGTCGTCCTCTACCTGAATCAAATGGGCGAACAGGAGTCTGGAGAGGGGGCCGCTGACCTGCTCGTCCACCATGTCCGGGCTCAGGAACCTGTTGTACAGGTTCGCCAGATTCCGGTTGATATGTCCCTTTTTGATCTGGTCCTTGACGAAATACTCTATCTTGAACCGATAGGCCTCATAGATGTCTCCCAGCCTGTCCTGGCGCTGACAGATAAAATCATACAGATACGCCGTGTGGGCATAGTCCATATTGTTCTGATAGGAGAAGTATCTCAGCACCGACTTCGGTATATCCTGGGCCCTTTCCAGATTCAGGGACATCATGAAATGCTCATATAAATTTGTAATCCGCAGCTGGGCCTCCACCCCTGCCCTGTACCAGCCAAAATAGGCAGGCCCCACTTTTCCGCCCTTTATCAGCAGCGTACAGATTTCCTGGAGCAGCCCCACATCCTTCTTTTTCCCATACAGCATTGAAAGCGTGGCGAAAACCGCCTGCGAATACTCCTTCATCCTGCTGGCCAGGTACAGCGTCTGCTCCACCGCCTCCCGCTTCAGGATGCCCTGCCTGGCCCCGTACCAGACGACCTGCTGCTCGAACCTGCCGAGCCGGTGGAGCAGGGCGGGATTGGCATTCAGCAGCGAAAGTGCTTCGATATACAGCACCGGGCTGGTACAGCCTTTCCGGAAAAGCCCCTCCCAGAATGCCCATCTCTCCCTGTCGGACCTGCAATAGTCCTCTGACAGGTACATTAGAAGCCACCCTACCCGCCAATTGGAGTCGTCCCTTTTGAAAATCCGCTCCACGTCGCTGGCCACCTTTTCCACATAGGCAGCTTCCCCGTGAATCAGGGTAGTCAGATAGAGATAGTAGGCGGTCAGGGTATCCCCCTGGGGGCGCTTTTCCAATATCTCGGCCACATGGTCCAGCGTCCAGCCTGCCTCATTATAGCGCTCCTCCGTAATAAGCAGCTGCGCCTGCAGGAGCCTGGCGGAAATGTCGCCTTCGTCCAGCATCACCAGCCGCTCTACCAGCTTCCCCGTCTCCTTCAGCCATGCGGAAGTGGAAAGCTTCCTCAGCCGGAATGCCTGATAGAATTCCGTCAGGCGGATGACGCAGCGCTTCCTGTCCGCCGCCCCGCTCCCCGGAACGATCCCGCTGCCTGCAGAGACCGTCACCGGAACCGTCAAGTCCACATAGGCATTGTACAGACGGATCCTGCCGAAGCTCCTGCCCCTGCGGCAGCGGCCGCTGTCTATGAACACAGGCAGCCTGAACTGATTGCCTAGGAAGTCGTCGTCTGTCAAGACCTCCTTCTCCGTAAAAAGGAACTCCCCGTCACATTCCACGAAAAGCCTGGTGTACCCCCAGCCGCTTCGCACAATGGAGAGGGTCTGCTCCGTCACCCCCGCCGGCCCGAAGGCGGGCAGCTCCACATATAGCTCCGCCTGCTCCACCATGAATTCCTGAGGCTGCTTCTTGTTCACCTGAACCAGAAATTCCTCCACGTTCTGCTCCTGGCCCCGGTAAGCCGATAGGGCCCTGTAGTCCTCCAGGTACCGGGCATCGCTGCCGGAGAAGATCCGCAGGAACTCCGGGGAATAGAACAGCTTCACAGCCTCCTTCCAGTCGCTTTTCGCCAGGTTGGCGAAGTGGAACAGGTTCTTGATCGTGCCCACAGAGGATTCCGGCATGGCGTGCTCCACGGAGGCTACAAAGGGAATGTAGTATTCGCCGTGGTTGCTGACGATGTCGAAAGCGCCCTTCACCACGTCCCCTTCCTCCAGCTTCTCGCCGTGGAACCGGAAAGGGATTTCCTCCTCTGCGCCGGAGAATTCCCCTGTCAGGCATTCCATCCTCCAGTCTGAGGAGAACACATTGCCTGCCGTGAACAGCCCCGCAGGGGCATAAATCCGAAAGGAGCCCTCGTACTGCTGCCCCTTTTGAATGGAGAATTCTATTTTGGCACAGGAAAAATCCAGAGAACCCTTCTCATAGTCAAAGTCCCCCGCCAGTATCTGATCGATTATCTTCCGCATCTGCATTTGTGCTCACCCGCTTTTCGCGTATCCCTACAGCTGACAAAACCCTATGACTGATTATAGCATTTTGACAATAGAATCCGCCTTTGGATTCTATTGCAGCATTTTGACAATAGAATCTGCCTTTAGATTCTATTGCAGCATTTTGACAATAGAATCTGCCTTTGGATTCTATTGTATCAAATCTTCAGCCATAGGGCAACACATCTTTATGCCAGATTCAGCTTCCTGCTTATGACGAGGTAACTCGCCGCATACAGCAGGGCGGCCGCCAGCAGGTCAATCAGGAACCGCAGATCCATGTTTATGTTCATATAGACGCCAATGGTAGTGGCGAAGCTACGGAACATGGACACCAGCATCTGCTCCGCCACCAATATGAGGATATAGAACAGGATGCCCATCAGCAGCCTAGCCCTGGGTACCAGCTGCCCCAGTGAAATGGCGCCGAACAGAATGGCGTTCGACGTGAACACCCCTGTCAGGGACGCGACTATCCACATCCCCACGAAATGGGCAGCCCTGAAGCCGAACACGGATTCCATCTCCTCCATCATCTCCCATACAGCAGCGAAGAAGTCTGCCGGCAGGAAGCCTTCCGGTATGACTGTCCATACCATGGAGAATACCAGGATGAACAGCGACAGACACACAGAGAGCAGGATGAACAGCGTCCACAGTCCGCTGACCAGTATCTTGCTCGCCAGTATCTGGTTCTTCGTCACGGGCAGCGTATGGGTCAGGTATCCCTCGTCCGTGTACATGGTCTTATAGAAGCGCACGCCCAGGTAAATTCTGATGCCGAAGGTGATGCAGGCCAGAAGCATGGCGTAAATCATCACGGTGAACATGCTGAAGATGTCCAGCCAGCCGAAGGAGGCCTCGCTGCCGCCGTTCATGGATTTCCATACAGGGGCCCGGAACGAAAGCCATCCCAGGAAGGTAATCGCCGCCATGGCGACCAGCATCAGACAGCCCATCCTGTAAGTCCCTTTCCACTCATGCTTTATCAGCTTCCCTAACATGCGAACACCTCCCTGAAATAAGCGTCCACGGACTTCCCGTGCCGCTCCCTGATATTGTCCACGGAGGTATACAGCACCAGATGCCCGTAGCGCATGAAGATCACCTCATCCAGCACCTGCTCCACGTCCCCTATCAAGTGCGTGGAGATCAGCACGGTGGCATTTGGATTGTAATTGTTCAATATGGTCCGCAGGATATAGTCCCTGGCCGCAGGATCCACGCCCGCGATGGGCTCATCCAGGATGTACAGGTCCGCCTCTCTGCTCATGACAAGAATCAGCTGCACCTTCTCCTTGGTCCCCTTGGACAGCGTGCCCATCCTGGCATCCGGATCCACCCCCAGGCTCCGCAGCATCCCTAGCGCCCGCTCCCTGGAAAAGTCCGCATAGAAATCGCAGAAGAAGTCCAGTATCTGCGCCACCTTTTTATTGCCGGACAGATACGTCCGATCCGGCAGATAGGACACATGCGCTTTCGTCTCCACGCCCACAGGACGGCCGCCGATACGGATGACGCCCTGTGTAGGAGTCAGCAGCCCGTTCAGCATCTTGATCAACGTGGTCTT
>CAMQOJ010000238.1 GCA_947003375.1 uncultured Lachnospiraceae bacterium | reverse complement strand
CTCAAAACTGGTAAAAGAATGCTGACATATCATGACATTCTAAGACATTATAGTACACTGCGGCGCAAAATGCAAATAGATGGACGTGTAAAAAGTTTATTAAAATACTGATTTTTATATAAAATAGGAAAAGTCTGGTTTACTTATGGAAGCGAGGATGGTAGAATACTATTATCCTGCGGGCTGCCGGAGTCCTGTTTCCAGTGTATTCGCAGGGCCCCAAGGCTATTCGACATAAGGAGTGAACGAGATGAGCAATTTTGAGAAGAGATTCGGAAAGTACGCCGTCAGCAACCTTTCCCTGATACTGATTCTGTGCTATGTGGTGGGCTATGTCATCCAGATGGTCAACGGCAATTTCCTGCTGTACCTGACGCTGGATCCCTACGCCGTCCTCCACGGCCAGGTCTGGAGGATCTTCACCTGGGTCATCGTGCCGCCCTCCTCGCTGGATCCCTTTACGATCATCATGCTCCTGTTCTATTACAATATCGGCACCAGTCTGGAGCGGACATGGGGGACTTATCGGTATAACGTCTATCTGTTCTCGGGCATGCTGTTCACTGTCCTGGGCAGCTTCGTGTGGCTGGGCATACAGTTCTTCCTCTCCGGAGGCGGGGAAGGGCTTGCGGCCACCTCCCTGATCGTGTCCGCCCTGTTCAGCACCTACTATATCAACATGTCCATCTTCCTGGCCTTTGCCGCCACGTTCCCGGATGTGCAGGTGCTCCTGATGTTCATCATCCCGGTGAAGGTGAAGTGGCTGGGCATTCTGGACGGGCTGGTATTGACATACGATTTCCTGTTCCGGGGAGGGCTTGTGACCAGGATCGTCATCCTGTCCTCTCTGCTGAACTTCCTGATTTTCTTCCTCACCTCCAGGAGCCATATCCACATGTCTCCGAAGCAGATGAAGCGCAGGGCGGAGTTCAGGCAGGACATCCGGCGCAACTCCAGGGTGACCAAGCATAAGTGCGCCATCTGCGGCCAGACCGAGGACGATGATCCCAATCTGGAATTCCGATTCTGCTCCAAATGCAACGGCAATTACGAATACTGCCAGGAGCATCTGTTCACCCATACCCATGTGAAGTGAATTCGGAAAACAAAACGAAAGGAAACGGAAAAAAGTGAATCAGGAAATCGTTTTCGCGCAGACGCTGGAAAAGGTGCGCAGGCTCTCCAGGGAACAGGGGAACAGCATCAGGGAGGAGCAGGTGAGGGAGAGCTTCGCCGGGCTGGAGCTGGGGGAAGCCCAGATGGAGATGGTGTTCGACTATCTGAGGAAGCATAATGTGGGCATCGGAGAGCCCGGCGACCAGGACGCGTATCTGACGGAGGAGGAGAGGGACTATCTGCAGATGTACCTGGACGAGATAGAGGGGCTCCCTGTCTGCAGCGATGGACAGAGGACGGCCTACGCTATGTCCGTGATGGCCGGGGACAGGGCGGCCAGGCAGCAGTTGACGGAAAGCTTCCTGCGGGAGGTGGCGGACATCGCCAGGCTCTACGCGGGCCAGGGCGTGCCTCTGGAGGATTTGATTGGAGAGGGGAACGTGGCTCTGGCGGTGGGCGTGGAGATACTGGCGCAGACGGGACAGGCCCCGGGGGGAAGCTTTGACGGAAAGCCCTCGGAGGCCTGCGGCATGCTGGCCAGGCGCGTCATGGACGCCTGCGAGGAGTGCATCCGGGAGCGGGCCCACCAGGAGAAGAATGACAAAAGAATCGCCGACAGGGTGAACCGGGTGGCGGATAAGGCAGGGCAGCTCTCGGAGGAGCTGCGCAGGAAGGTGACGCCGGAGGAGCTCTCCCAGGAGACCGGGCTGTCCGGGAAGGCCATCCGGGACGCCATGCGTCTGAGCGGATTCAAGATAGAGGACATCGAGACGGACAGGAAAGCCTGAGACCGTCCGGGGACAGGGCGCGGGGATCTTGCGCCGTCGGGGGCAATTATGGAGAAGAAGAGATACGAGGACTATAAATACAGCATGCAGGACACTGCAAGACTCTATGTGGGAAGCAAATATACCTTCCGGGAGCTGCTGGACGAGGATGAGATCAGCTTTAAGTTCCGCCTGATCATGGAGCGGTACATCCTTCCCGAGGCGGACAGGGAGGATACCCTGGAGACCCATCTGTACTATCTGGCCCCGGACAGCTTTCTGGTGAAGGTCTATAAGCAGATGAAGGCCAGGGTGAAGGTGAACGTCATCGAGGAAAAGAAGCCCTTCTTCGGGGGGACCAGGGGGAAGACCGCCCATGTCCCGAAGAAACGGTACGTGACGAAGCAGCTCACGGTGGAGGAGCTGGCAGGCATCCCTCCAGCGGAGAAGGAGAGGCAGGGCTGTGTGATACAGGAACTGAGCGTCAGCAAGCTGGCTTTGCTGGGACTTTGACTTTAGGACAGCGGTATCAGGTATATATTGATATATATTATATAAGAAGAGCAAAGGAGCGCAAAAATGAGGGTAGAAGAAGTAACGAGCTATGAAATCATTGAGAAAAGGGAGATAAAGGACATCGACAGCGTGGCCTATCTGTGCCGCCATAAGAAGACCGGGGCCAGGGTGGCCCTGCTGTCCAATGACGACGACAACAAGGTGTTCTACATCGGATTCCGCACCACGCCCAAGGATTCCACCGGGGTGGCCCATATCCTGGAGCATTCCGTGCTCTGCGGCTCCAGGGAGTTCCCCATCAAGGATCCCTTCATCGAGCTGGCCAAGGGATCCCTGAACACCTTCCTGAACGCCATGACCTATCCTGACCGCACGGTGTACCCGGTGGCCAGCTGTAATGACAAGGACTTCCAGAACCTGATGCATGTCTACCTGGACGCGGTGTTCTACCCCAATATCTACGGGAACGAGGCCATCTTCCGCCAGGAGGGCTGGCACTATGAGCTGGACGAGGCGGGAAAGCTGTCCTACAACGGCGTAGTCTATAATGAGATGAAAGGGGCCTTCTCCTCCCCGGACAGCGTGCTGTACCGGGAGATCAGCACGGCCCTGTATCCCGATACCACCTACGGCTGGGAGTCCGGCGGGGATCCGGCCTTTATCCCCGATCTGACCTATGAGCAGTTCCTGGAGTTCCACAGGACCTATTACCATCCCTCCAACAGCTATATCTATCTCTACGGCGATATGGACATGGCGGAGAAGCTGCAGTTCATCGACGAGCATTATCTGTCCTCCTTCGATGCCCTGGAGGTGGACTCCCAGGTGTCCGCCCAGGAGCCCTTCGCCTGCCCGGCGCGCAGGGTAAGGCAGTTCCCGATCAGCCAGGGCGAGGACGCGGACGAGAATACCTACCTGGCCTGGTGCCAGTCCGTGGGCGACAACCTGGACAGGGAGCTGTACGTGGCCTTCCAGATTCTGGACTTCGTGCTCTGCACCGTGCCCGGCGCGCCCCTGAAGAAGGCGCTGATCGACAAGGGCATCGGCAAGGACGTGTTCAGCATCTATGACTATGACCTGAGGCAGCCCTACTTCGGCGTGGTGGCAAAGGGCACATCCCTGGCCAGGGAGGCGGAGTTCCGCGCCACGATCCTGGAGACGCTCGGAGGGATCGTGGAGAACGGATTCGACAGAAAGGCCCTGCTGGCGGCGATCAACCACTTTGAGTTCCGCTACAGGGAGGCGGATTTCGGAAGCTTCCCCAAGGGGCTGATGTACGGCCTGCAGGCCCTGGGGAGCTGGGTGTATGACGACAATGCTCCCTTCATCCACATCGAGGCCAACGAGACCTACGCCAGGCTTCGGGCCAGGGTGGAGGAGGGCTATTTCGAGGAGCTGGTGAAGAAGTACCTGCTGGAGAACCCCCATGCCGCCATGGTGGTCCTGGAGCCCAGGGAGGGCCTTGCCGGGGAGCAGGAGGCGAAGCTGGCGGAGGCTCTGGCGGAGACCAGAAAGGGGATGTCCCAGGAGGAGATAGCCGGCATCCATAACATGATGGACGCCCTGAACGCGTTCCGGGAGGATGTGGATTCCCCGGAGGACCTGGCAAAGATTCCGCTGCTGAACAGGGAGGACATGAAGCGGGAGGCGGCCCCTCTGATCAACGAGGAGAGGAGCCTGGCCGGGTGCCCCGCCCTGTACCACGAGGTCTTTACCAATGGCATCGGGTATCTGCGGCTGATGTTCACGGTGAAGGACATCCCGGCGGAATATTTCCCCTATATCGGCATCCTGCAGAACGTGTTCTGCCATGTGGACACGGCCCATTATACCTATGGGGAGCTGAGCAATGAGATCAATCTGGCCACCGGGGAGATCGGGGTCACTTACAACAGCTACGGGAAGGTGGAGGACCCCGGACAGTGCACGGTCACCCTGGAGGTCTACACAAAGGCGCTGTACCGGAATCTGCCCAGGGCCCTGGAGCTGATGGAGGAGCTGATGCTGTCCAGCGATTTCTCGGACGGCAAGCGGCTGAAGGAGATCCTGGCGGAGAACAATTCCAGATACCGGGAGTATGTGCTGGAGGCCGGGAACAGCGTGGCCCTGAACAGGGCCCTGTCCTACGGGGACGCCAGATACGCCCTGAACGATGCGCTGACGGGCATAGGGCAGTACAGGCTGGCTTCCGGGCTGGAGAAGGACTTCGAGGCGGACAGGGAGCTTCTGACAAAGCGCCTGGAGGGCCTGTGCCGGATGATCTTCCGGCCGGAGAACCTGCGCGTGGACTTCACCGGGGACGCGAAGGCCTTCGCGGATCTGGAGCCCGCCATGGCCGCTCTGAAGGAGAAGCTGTACACCTGTGAGGTAGAGAAGGGCAGCTTTATCCCGGAGGTGGCCCGGAAGAACGAGGGCTTCATGACTGCCGGGCAGGTGCAGTATGTATGCCGGGCCGGCAATTTCCTGAACAAGGGCCTGCCCTACAAGGGGGCGCTGCGGGTGCTGCAGGTGATGATGGGATACGAGTATCTGTGGACGAACATCCGGGTCAAGGGAGGCGCTTACGGCTGCATGTGCGGATTCGGAAGGACGGGGGAATGCTTCTTCGTCTCCTACCGCGACCCGAACCTGGGCCAGACCATCGACGTGTACGAGGCGGCGGCAGACTTCATCGGGAGTTATGACGCCAACGAGAGGACGCTGACCCAGTACATCATCGGCACCTTCAGCCAGCTCGACATGCCCCTGACGGCGGCGGGCAAGGGCAGGCGCTCCAGAGAGGCCTATATGAGGGGCATCACTATGGAAATGATCCAAAAGGAGCGGGACGAGGTCATCGATGTGACGGCGGAGGACATCCGGGGCCTGGCGGCCTATATCAGGGCCTTCATGGAGGACGATTTCCTCTGCGTGGTGGGCAGCGAGCAGAAGATTAAGGCAGAAGCGGATAAATTCATGAATATCGAGAACCTTTCGTAGGTTTTTTCGTCTATAAGGACAGTGGGAGCCGTGCTTGTACGGCTTCTGCTGTCAGAAGCGTAGGACCGGGGCATTTCTGACAGATAAGAGCGCCCCGGTCGCGCTGTCCTCGGACAGTGCCATCTGAGGGAGGCCGCGCCTGCCGGGAGGCAGGGAAAGAACATGGCGCAGGGCCGCACGCCCGCAAGGCGGGCAGAGGGGAGGACGGTATGGAAAAAAGAACGATTGGCCAGGGGATACGTGGCGCGGAAGGGGCGGCAGCAAACGGATGCGCCCGCAGGCATGGGACAGGGGACGGCAGGATTCGGAGCGGAAGGACAGGTCAGAGGATTTCCGGAACGCGGCTCCTGTGCATATTTGTGTGCATATTGACTACAATTCTGTATTCCGCCTGCGGCTCGTCCGGCGGAGCGGACGGCGGTATCTTTGCGGCGACGGACAGCAAGGGCAGCGCCCAGGAAACGGGCGTGAACGGCGCGGGCGGCGGCATGTATTCCATGGAGGAGGCTGCGGAGTACGAGGCTTATGATACCGCGGACGGCGGAACCCCGGAGGAGGGAACCGGCCAGGGCGCAGGCGTCCAGGAGGGCCGGAAGCTGATCCAGACCGTGGGCCTGGAGGTGGAGACGAAGGAATTCCAGCAGATGATGTCCTCCCTTGAGACACAGGTGGAGGAGCTGGGCGGGTACATAGAGAACATGGAGACCTACAACGGCAGCAGCTATTCCGACTATGTGTCCTCCCGCTACGCGAACCTCACCATCCGCGTCCCAAACGGAAAGCTGAACAGCTTCCTGCAGACCGTGTCCGACATCGGCAATGTGGTCAGGCGCAATGACAGCGTGGAGGACGTGACCCTGTCCTATGTGGACATGGAGAGCCGCAGGAACACCCTGCGCACGGAGCAGGAGAGACTGCTGGCGTTCCTGGAGAAGGCGGAGACCATCGAGGAGATTATCGCTTTGGAGCAGCGCCTGTCCGAGGTGCGCTATGAGCTGGAGAGCATGGAGTCCCGGCTGCGCACCCTGGACAATCTGATAGACTACAGTACTGTCGAGCTCCATGTGTCGGAGGTCAGGGAGCTGACGGAGGTGCGCCAGGAGGAGCCTGGTCCGGGAAAAAGGATTGTGGAGGGCTTCCTGAGGAGCCTGCGGGACATCGGAGACGGCCTGATGGAGTTCGCCATCTGGTTTTTGACCCACATCCCTTATCTGGTGATATGGGCGGCAGTCATTGGGGCGGCGCTCGTCTGCTGTATGAAAGCCAGAAAGAAGCGGCTCGCGAAGAAAGCGGCCAGAGAACAGGAAGCACAGGCCAGGATGCAGGAGCAGAGGATGCGGATGCAGGAATGGGAGAACCAGGGCGCTGTGCCCCAGGACGGGAGCGAAAAGGAATAAGC
>CAMQOJ010000237.1 GCA_947003375.1 uncultured Lachnospiraceae bacterium | reverse complement strand
ATTCGCCAACTGGCCGTGCAAGCACGGCCGCTTGGCTCATTGCCCGCGGGAATAACGAAATACGGAATAACGGAAGCAAAAGAGCAGAGCCGAAGCCCTGCCCTGTATCCCTGTCTTAGATGATGATGCACACCATGCCGCCGTTACTGTCATTGACAATCTTCTGCATGGTATCCTGGAGCTTCAACTGGCTCTCCTCCCCGATGACGGCCACCTTTGCCGTAATTCCGTCATTCACCAGCTGTTCCACCGTCTTTCCGAAGATATTGGTATTCCAGATGCCGCTATCCTTGTCCTCCTGGTTGATGAAGCCGATCAGGTCGTTGGCCTGGTCCTCCGTGCCCACGATGGGCGCGATCTCCGTCTCGATATTGGCACGGATCATATGGATGGAGGGGCTGGATGCCTTTATCTTCACGCCGAACTTGTTGCCATGCTTGATCAGCTCCGGCTTCTCCAGTGTAATCTCGTCCTTGTCCGGGGTCACCACCCCGTAGCCCTTAATCCGCACCATGTTCACCGCGTCCAGGACTTTCGTGTATTCGTGCTTCATGGCCGCAAAGCTTTTCAGCTTGCTGATCAGCTGGTACTCATCCGTGATGGTCTCCCCCACCATCTCCGTCAGCATCTCATAGTAGTAGGATTCCTCCGCGTCCAGAGTCACGCGGATGACGCCGTCCGACAGACAGATAGCATCCGTCTTGCAGCGCTTTATGTACTCGCTGGACAGCTCTATGGGCTTAGATCTCACGTCCCGGATGGTGCTATAGTCCTTCATCATGGCTCCCACCTGGCCTATAATGTCCTGCTTCATGCGATTGTCCCAGGGCAACATCTCCACCCATTTGGGCATATAGAATTCGATGGAGGAGATGGGGAATTCATACAATACATTCTCCAGCAGCATGTGGATATCTTCTTTCTTCAGCTGCTCGCAGTTTACGGTCACTGTCGCCACACCGTATTTATCTCCGATTTCCCCGGCGATGCGCCTGGCGTCCTCAGAATAGGGCTTCTGGCTGTTCACCAGCACCAGGAAAGGCTTGCGCAGCCTTTTCAGAGCCATTATGGTCCTCTCCTCCGCCTCCAGATAGTTTTCCCTGGGAATCTCGCCGAAGCTGCCGTCCGTGGTAATCACCAGGCCTATGGTGGAATGGTCGTTCATGACCTTGTCCGTGCCAATCTCCGCCGCCTGGGTAAAGGGAATCTCATAGTCGAACCAGGGCGTCTTCACCATGCGCTCCATGTCCTCCTCCATGTGCCCGGCCGCGCCCTCCACCATGTAGCCCACACAGTCGATCAGACGCACGGACACCGGAATCTCCCCGCTCAAGACTACGCTGGCGGCTTCGTTGGGGATGAACTTGGGCTCCGTGGTGGTAATGGTCTTGCCCCCCGCACTCTGAGGCAGCTCATCCTGGGCCCTGATCCTCGCGTGCTCATCCTCCATGTAGGGCAGCACCATCTCCTCCATGAAGCGTTTGATGAAAGTGGATTTCCCGGTGCGTACCGGCCCCAGCACTCCTATGTATATCTCTCCCCCTGTGCGGTTTTTGATGTCATTGTACAGGTCGTAGGTGTTTATGGAATCATTTTGCATAGAAAAACCTCCTGTATATACTGTTAGATGTATATGTAGGAGGTTTTGAAATTATGATTCCGTCATCGATCAGGGTGCGCTCACGGCCTCCACGGTTCCCATGAATATGGGCAGGCTCTCCCGGCAGTCGATGATCAGGTACAGGAACGGCCTGTCCAGATGTACGACCTTTATGTCTTCCATGGCGCCCTCGGCCCTCATCTCCACTGCCGTGGCGGCTCCGGCCCTGGTGCCGTTCTCATCCACGGCCATGTAGGTCTTGTGCAGCACCCGGCTGATGAACAGATTCCCCTCCGGGGAACTGCCGATTCCGGAGAAGTCCGCATTCCCGTCAAAGGCCTGACTCATGCCCATCTCCCGGAGCATGTCGCGCATGTCAGCGCCGTACTCGCTGTGGAATCTGGGAATGGCTGCGCTCACCTGTGCGCTGACGGGATTCCGCAGAATCTCCCGCAGCCTCTCTCCTGTGAGGGTGGCGGCATACTCCTCCAGGGTCATGCCCTCCTCCGGCAGCAGCGCCGCAAAGGCGTATTTTCCGTCCGCATAGTATTTCATCAGGCCCTGGGCATGGGCGTCCTCCAGGTACAGGCTCTCCTCGGAGTACATCATCTGCACCTTCTGGGAGCTTCCGTCTGCCATGGTGAAGTCCCGCTCCCGCACCTGGTCCTCGCGATAGCGCTCCTGCCACCGGGCATCGAAGGCCAGGGCGTTCACCAGATACATCACGGCGTCCTCGGGAATCTCGTCCAGGATCTCTTCAATCATGCCGTCCGTATTGTCCTTTACCCAGGCATTGATTTCCTGTCTCGTGGAATCGTCAAAATCCACTCGGTGAACCGTGCATTCAAACAGTTCCTCATTCCTCTCAAGAAAGTCCGCCTCCACGGTAAAACTTTCGTCCGCCGTGAACCAGATGCCGTTCGCCATGCTCAGTTTATATTCATCCTTTGCCGGAAGCGCCCTCCGGTAATCCGTCAGATACGAGGACAGCTCCGACACCGATATCCCGAAGGCCTCCTCCATCTGCCGCAGGGTCTCCCCCCGGGCGCCGCCCGCCGTCATGGCCAGCGCCTGGAGCACTGACAAAGGGGATAGGAGCACGTTTCTGTCGCTCAGATTTTTGTCATGCACAGATTTCGGCAGGGAGGACTGGGGCTGGAAAGCCGCATTCCCGGAAGTGGAGGCGGCAGCTTCCTCCATGCCAAGCTGCAGGAGGCGCAGGCCGAAGTCCGTGATGGCGCAGGCGGCTTCCTCATCGACAGCGCCGTTGTTTTTTGCGATGTCCTCTCCGCCGTCTATCTCCCTGTCCTCTCCGCTGCCTGTGGATTCTGTACTCCCTCCATCCGTTCCGGCATCGCCGTGAGCTGTCGCGTGAAGCGCAGCAGCATCCGTAGCGCTGTCTGACGCTTCCGGCGGCATTTCCGCATCTGTGCCGCCTATGCTCGCTGTCCCCTGAACCGCGCTGCCATCCTGCGCCCTGTCAACGTCCCCCCTGCCGCAGCCGGTGGCGGAAATCGCCATGATGGCCGCAATCAATATCGCTGTCTTCCCTCTAACTTTTTCATGCCATTTTCTCATGAATCATATCCCTCCTTCATCATCATAGCGGAGGCAGGCGCCGATTCACATGGCCTGTCGCTCCTGACTATATAGACGAGAAAGAGGCGAAAAGGTTCTCGTAATAATCATTGTCTTGATAAAGGTTACTTCCTTCAATACATTCTCAACCCATCGTCACTCTCCTGTAATTCTTCTTCCCCCTCCTGACTACAATTCCGTCTCCCGCAAGCTGCTCTGGTCTGTACTGGGTCTTGATGTCGCCAATCTTCTCATCGTCCACCGTGACGCCGCCCTGCTCCACTGCGCGCCTGGCCTCAGAGCGGGATGCGGTCAGGCCGGACTTCACCAGGATGCCAAGGATATCGATTGCGCCGTCCTGGAAGTCGCTCTCGGTCAGTTGGCTGGCAGGCATGTCCGCCCCGCTTCCGGCTCCGCCGGAGAACAGCGCCCTGGCGCTCTCCTGGGCTTTCTGGGCCTCTTCCTCGCCGTGGACCAGTTTTGTCAGCTCGAAGGCCAGTATCTCCTTGGCCTGGTTCAGCTGGCTGCCCTCCCACTTGTCCATTTCGTCAATCTGCTCAATCGGCAGGAAGGTCAGCATCCGCAGGCATTTCAGCACATCCGCGTCCGCCACGTTCCTCCAGTACTGGTAGAACTCGAAAGGCGATGTCTTCTCCGGGTCGAGCCATACCGCGCCTTTCTGGGTCTTGCCCATCTTCTTTCCTTCAGAATTCAGAAGAAGCGTAATCGTCATGGCGTATGCGTCCTTGCCCAGCTTCCTTCGAATCAGCTCCGTGCCTCCCAGCATATTGCTCCACTGATCGTCGCCGCCGAACTGCATGTTGCAACCGTACTCCTCGAACAGCTTCAGGAAATCATAGCTCTGCATAATCATGTAGTTGAACTCCAGGAAGCTGAGCCCTTTCTCCATGCGCTGCTTGTAGCACTCTGCCGTCAGCATCCTGTTCACGGAGAAATGCACCCCGATGTCCCGGATGAACTCGATGTAGTTCAGATCCATAAGCCAGTCCGCATTGTTCACCATCAGCGCCTTGGAGCTGCCCTCCTCCAGCCTGTCGCCGAACTCGATGAAACGGCTCATCTGCTTTTTGAAGCACTCGCAGTTGTGGTCGATGGTCTCCTTCGTCATCATGGTACGCAGGTCGCTCCTGCCGGAAGGGTCGCCGATCATGCCCGTGCCGCCGCCGATCAGCGCGATAGGCCGGTTCCCCGCCATCTGCAGCCGCTTCATCAGGCACAGCGCCATGAAATGCCCTACGTGCAGGCTGTCCGCCGTGGGGTCGAAGCCGATGTAGAACGTGGCCTTTCCATTGTTGATCAGTTCCTTGATTTCCTCTTCATCCGTCAACTGGGCCAGAAGCCCTCTCGCTTTCAGTTCGTCAAATACCGTCATTTTCCTCTCTCCTTTGCTCTGCGCGCGCGGCCCGTCCGTTACTCCAGCGACATGCTTCAAGTACGCCAGGCTTCAGGAACCATAATTGATAGCATACGCGGGAATCCGTGCAATACAAAAAGCCCGCCCCTGTGAAAGGACGGGCCTGCGCTCGTGTTACCACCTTACTTCCCGCAGCGCTCACGCCCTGCGGCTCATCGAGTATCCATCAATACTCCGGCAGATATCGGTGCCCACCGGCAGAACCTACTCTCCTTTCAGCCCTGCTGCTCCGGGATGTATGTTCCCCAAGTCCTTCTCGCGCCTCTCACCAACCGGCAACTCTCTGTCAGCCTTTAGACAAAGGTACTTCTTCCCATCAACGCGTTCTCTGATGTTCTGGTTCCCTATTATAACCGCTCCGTTTCTTTTTGTCAACACAATTTTTTCGACATTCCAAACCATTCCAAAGCCCCCAAAACCCGGTCAAAACCCGGTCTCCATGGGCAGCCTGCCATATGTCAATGTATTGCACTGGTATATGCAGATTCCCGCGCTAAAGAGGATGACTGCTATCGGAACCACATGGGCCGTCATCTTATTCTCACACCGGGAAATCCGCTCTATGCTGTCTGCGGCCGCTATGCAGAATGCCGCCGTGGCTATTCCCCAGAATAAGGCCGGCGTCCCTATGAGGGAAACCAGCTTCACTGACCAGCCCCCCAGCCTCTGCAGGATATCCCACGGAAAACAGGAAAGGGACAGCGCCGTCAAGAAAAGCGCGATGGCCGCAAACCCTCTTTTCCCCCTATCCGTTCCTTTTTCTCCCCACACGAATCTCCTCCAGAGCGCCGTCAGCAGGCAAATCATCATGCCCAGCCCCATCCCGGGCTTACCGTCCCGGAACGCATAGCTGCTGAAGAACTGTCCCACATGGTATCCGTTCTGCATAATCGTGCGGAGCGGTATTCCCCATTCCGCATACGTGTCCGTAAAAAGATATCTTCCCAGCCTGAGCACTCCCGGAAAGGCCGACAGATACCCCGCCGCTACGACAGCGCAGAGCAATGGCCTGCGCGCCGGAATCGCTGCCAGTACCGTGACTGCCGCTGCAGTCAGGGAGAAGACCATATCCGCGTAGCCCATCCCGGCCAGTGCCAGGGCCGCCACAAGGAAACACTGGCACTTGCGCCTGCCGCCTGAACCCGCCAGCCCATATACAGCCCAGACATATAACGGCAGCAGCATCCAGGCCGCCGCCTGGGAGAGATTGGCCGCGTCATAGCACACATAAATCCTGTACGGGTTGGTCATATAGAGCACCACCCCCACGCAGCCAGCCATTCCCATCCTCCCCTGATGGAAAATCTGTCGGAAGCACAGAAATGCCGCAAGGAACGTCCCAATCTGTACCAACAGCATATAGCCCTTGTAGGCCAGCACCATTTTCCCTGTCAGGAGATACAATGCCCCCGGAAGCATGAACCACAGATTGGAATTCATGGCATTCTCCGCAATCCCTGATGCCATCCGGGCCTCCAGGCTTGAAAACAGGCAGAGCCTCCCGCCTCGAAAGCCCTCAGCCAGCTCTGCCACCCTGGCGGTCCACTCCGCCACGATTCCTCCGTCCATAATGTAATTGCAGCCCAGTGGGAACAGCGTCACCGCGGCTGCCAATATGCATAGGATACTGTACACATCCCCTTTATTGTCCCGGGCATTCCCCTTCATTCCACACCTTCCTCCTACGCAGAGCCTCTCCACTCAAAATGGCCAATATGCTTATCAGGGACACTGCCTCCGCCACATGGAATATGGCAAACCCCTGATAGGACACATGTATGCTTCCACGGTATCCGCCCGGCACCTCTATCCGCAAATCATTATGGGCGCCCCTCTCCCGTGCAATGACCGGCGCCGATGCCCCATTCTTTTCTTCTCCCTCAATTCCATAGCCCCTGTACCCCATCAGCGGGAGCTCCAGATAGCGGGCTTCCCCCGATGTATTTTCCAGGAAGATATCCACGGATGTCCCTTTCTTCCCATAATCCCGCCACGCCAGGCCCTCCTCGGCCACCGGGCCGTGATAGCGGATTTCATCCACATCCGTCCCCGCCAGCAGCCACTCACCGTTGGAAACGCCGGTAGTGCCTGAGGTCTCTATATTATAGAGGCGCACAGGAGCCTGTCTCTTATACACATCTCCGAGCCCACGAGACAGATGAGGATCT
>CAMQOJ010000236.1 GCA_947003375.1 uncultured Lachnospiraceae bacterium | reverse complement strand
TACCTGGTAAAACCCTTTGAATTTGAAGAGCTTCTTGCCAGAATCCGCAGCATAGCCAGGCGCACCCGCTTGTACAGGACCGCCCTCAGCACGAAGTTCCCCACGCCGTGGGCGATGTCGAAGGGGATACCCGCCACCCACCAGGTGAACCCCGCATACAGGCCGCCCCGTAGGCCGCTGTCCGCTGTCCCAATCGCCACATAGGGCAGGGCGCAGAGGAAGCCGAACATCAGCCCGAACACCGCCGACAATATGCTCCAGAACCACACCGACTCCTGCCTCCTGTTCACATAGACCGCCAGGGCCAGCAAGGGCCAGGCGTACAGGTACATGACCCACCAGAGCCCGAAGCCGTAGACAACGCCCTCCACCAAGATGAACACCGGAATCACGAACAGGATCCGCCACCGGAACATCAACGTGAACAGGATGATCCAGAAGCTGGTAAGCTCAATGTTGGGCAGGAATGCCATGGCAAGCTTACACGCCTCTATCACCGCCACCATCATGCCCATCAGGGCGATGTCCTCTATGTTCAGCTTTTTTTGTCCCTTTTTCTCTTCCATAGTCTGCCTCTCCTATTTCCAGCGTGCCTCCCGCCCTCTGCTCCGAGCCACCCGCCGCCCGGAGGCGTTACTGCCCCGCGTCCGTGGTGTAGACGATTCCGAAGACATCTCCGTCTTCCACCGGCTGGGTATCTATGCCGTAATTGCAGTATTCCCCGTTCACAAAGAATCCCCAGTAAGCGCCGTCCGCGTTATAGTCCGCCAGGTCGCCGTTCACCGTGTCCACCATCATGCCGTACTCGCTCTCCGCGCCGGAAAAGGTCAGTCCGTCCGCCTCCTCCATGGCCTGGCGCAGGTACTGGGCGTCCGTGTTCAGCTCATACTTTTCCACGGCTCCGGATTTCCCCGTGACCTCGATGGTGATGGCCTTCGCGCCCTCCACTGGCTTCTCCCGGAACGCCATGTACACGATGGCCAGTATTGCCACCACTGCCACCAGCGCCACCGCGCCCACAATCAATTTCCTGTTGCTTCCGCTCTTGCTTTCCATCTCTTTTTCTCCTCAGCTTTCTGCTGCCTTCTGCAGCCTCTTCTGCGGGGCTCTGCCGTCAGGCCAGTCCCGTTTTCAGCGATAAGGCCTGTACCAATCGGACGATTCACCCCCGCTTCTTTGCCGAATCCGCCGCGGCTCTTCGGCGCTTCGGGATTCTGCGGCCTCCGGCTGCGCGTCACGAGCCACGCTTCCCTGCCCTGCATTGGCAGCTTCCTGCAGTTCAGTGCGCGAATCGGTACAAGAAAAAACTCCCGCGCTTGGCAGGAGTCGGCGTACCAAAAACAGAAAGGCATTCTTCCATCCTTCCGTCTTCAGCAGGATATTCCGCGGTAACACAAAAAAACCGTGTGAAAAAGCTTCACTCTTTCCGCGGAACCGAACGCGCGCGTTCTACGCGCATTCCGCGCCAGCCAATTCCTCGTGGCCTCATGGCACACATGGCAGGCAGGTCTTCTGACTTGAGCGTCACCGCCAGCTCCGCCTTCCCGGGAATCCGGCCTCTCCGCGTCCCTCGGCCAAGGCGCATCCGCCCTGCCCGTTTCCCGCAGGAACGGCTTTTCTTCCCAGTGACATCCGCTGCCCCTTACCTTCGGCAGCGTGAAGCATGACTCTTCTCTCACAGCGACGAGATCGTGCAGGCCTCGCACCTGCTTCCCTTTTCACCGGACCGGGCGGATTCCTCCGCCCTCCGGCACCTGTCATGTCCTTATTCACTTGAGTCAGTATTTTATCATATCATTTTACAAATTGCAACCACTCAAATCAGCTTTTTCTCTCCGGTTTTCTGCCTGATGCTCCCGTCCCGGCTTCACTTTTCATGGTACTCCTCCAGCTCGAAGAACCTAATCACGCCCATATCCCTCGTGCAGTAAATGGGGCCGTTCTCCTTCACCGTATAGCCTCTTTCCTTCAAATTCTGCATCATTTGGCCGCCTCCTATCATAGATTTGACAGATATATGCGGAAATGCACGGAGCCCTCCCCTCCGGCTGCGCGCCGCCATGGGGGATATGCCGTGGAAACGGGCGAATGCCCGGGAGAAGCTTTCCGGCGACTCATAGCCGTACTTTAACGCTATGTCGATAATCCTTGCATCCGAGCGCACTATCTCCCCCCCGGCCAGGGCCAGTCGGCGGTTGCGCATATACTCGCTGACCGAGACGCCGCACACCACCGAGAAGAGACGCTGGAAATGGAAGCTTGACATATAGGCCTGGCCCGCTATCGCTTCCATGCTCAGCTTGTCGCACAGATTGTCTTCCATAAAGTCGATAGCTCTCTGCATGCATTCCATCAGTTCCATCCGCCCATCCCCGCTTTCCTTTCTGTCTGCTTAGAAGTATATACGAATCACGCGCAGCCTTCATGACAGTTTCTGCCTGTTTCGGCTAACTGCCTTGCAGATACCCGCCCCGGTCAGCCCCTTTACCACAGAACAGGGAGCCACACTTCCTTCCCATCCTCATCCTGTACCCTGTACTCTGTGACGGTTCCCTGCAAGTCCGTTGGAGCCGATATTCGCCCAGCGAGCGCCCTCTCCCTCTCTTCAAGTATCGGTGAAATCGACAACAGGCTGTCAAAAAGCCACCCGTCTCACAAGCCTGGAAACGAGTGGCATTTAATGTAATTACGTCTATATTCTTCCGTCCTACAGTACCTTCACCAGCTTCAGATCCCGATCCGCCAGCACCACATCCGCCCGCTTGCCGGGGGTGAGGGAGCCCACCTCGCCGTACACGCCGATGCTCTTGGCCGGGTTCATGGTGGCGGCGGCGATGGCCTCCTCCCTGGGGATGCCGAAGGACACAGTCGTGCGCATGCAGTCGTAGAGATTGGTGGCGGAGCCTGCGATGGTGCCGGATGCCAATGTGGCCAGCTTGCCGTTCACCGTCACCTGCTGCCCGCCCAGGTCATAGGTGCCGTCCTCCAGGCCCGTAGCCCGCATGGAGTCGCTGATCAGCACCACCCTGCCCGGGAACATCTTGAACACCGCCCGCACCATGCTCTCGTGGATATGGATGCCGTCGCTGATCAGTTCGGCGTAGCAGCCTTCGTCCTCGGAGGCCGCCCCAATCAGGCCCGGCTTCCTGTGCTCCAGGGGCAGCATGGCATTGCACAGATGGGTCACATGGTTGGCCCCTGCCTCCAGGGCCGCTTTGGCCGTCTCATAGTCCGCCCCTGTATGCCCCAGGGATATCACCACTTCGTCACGCACCTCTCTGATGAACTCCATGGCGCCCTCCACATTGGGGGCCAGGGTCACCAGACGGATCTTGTTCCCGGAGGCCTCATTGCACTCCCGGAAGAAGCCCGCGTCCGGCGCCAGGATAAATTCCGCCAGATGGGCCCCCTTCTTGTCCACGTCCAGGAAAGGCCCCTCCATGTTGATGCCCGCCACATGGGCCATGCCCGGGCCTTCCGTGAAGTCCCCCATGGCCTTGAAGATCCTGCGCAGCTCCTCCGTATCGATGGTCATGGAGGTGGGGCAGTAGGAGGTGACGCCGCAGGAGCGCTCATAGGCCAGAATCTTCTTCAGGCCCTCCAGGTCGCCGTCGGAGAAGTCGCAGCCCACCGCGCCGTGGCTGTGGACATCCACCAGGCCGGGAAGCACGTAGAGCCCCTCCGCGTCCACTTCCGTCCTGTCCGTGACCTGGTCGGCGCTCTCCACGATCCTGCCGTCCTCGATATATAAGTCCTTTTTGGAAAAGGTCTTGTCCTCCTGATAGACCAGCCCGTTCTTAATTATCATAGACTTCGCCCTCCCAGCCTGTCTTCTGGCGGATCATGGCCAGGGCTGCCTCGTCGGCGATGATGACCACATCGTTATGGAGCTGCAGGACGGAAGCGGGCACGCCCGGGGTCACGGGGCCGAAGCAGGAATCGTACAAAGCCTGGGCCTTGGCCTCGCCGGATGCCAAAAGCAGCACCTTCTTCGCGGACATGATGCCGCCGATGCCCATGGTCAGGGCGTGGGTTGGCACCTCGTCGATGGAGCTGAAGAACCTGGCATTGCTGCGGCGGGTCTCCTCCGTCAGGGTCACCACATGGGTCCCCTTCTCGAAGACATCGCAGGGCTCGTTGAAGCCGATATGCCCGTTGCCGCCGATGCCCAACAGCTGCAGGTCGATGCCGCCCAGCTCCCTGATCACGCCGTCGTAGCGTCTGCACTCCGCCTCGGCGTCCTCCGCCAGGCCGCTTGGCACATTGGTGTTCTCTTTCCTGATATTCACATGGTCGAACAGATTATGGTTCATGAAGTACCGATAGCTCTGGTCATGCTCGCCGGACAGCCCCTTGTACTCGTCCAGGTTCACGCTGCGGATGGCGGAAAAGTCCAGATCCCCCTTGTCATGCCACTCCCTGAGCTGCTCGTAAGCGCCCACCGGGGTGGATCCCGTGGCCAGACCCAGCACCGCATCCGGCTTCATGATGACCTGAGCGGAAATCAGGTTCGCCGCCTTGCGGCTCATGTCCTTGTAGTCTTTTGCTGCATAAATCCTCATAATCGCACCAATTCCTTTCTACGCTTTATTTTCCCCTGCTGAATGCATCTACGTTCCAAAGCAGTCTCCCGGAGGACAAATACTTCGACAGAATGCACTGCTTCCATGTTCAAGTACGATTGTATTCTAACATATTTAATATGCATAAGCAATGGTTTTCTGCCCCGAAGCCGCATAAGCCGCATAAAGACTGTACCTTCTTGCGAAGCAGGACCCCTGAGGCCCTGACTGGCGTGCACATGCAGCATCCCTGCAATCGAGAAAAGCCGACAACCCCAGCGTGCATGCTGCGTGTCGGCTTTCTTCAGGCCCTGTCGCTCCTCATTCGGCCGCTACCACGACCTTCTCTATCCTGTATCCCCCGGGGATGCCGTCCCATTCTTTCGTCTTTTCCACCCGGAGCTTCCCCGGCCCTTCCTCCCAGCACAGCGTGGTCAGGGCATACTCCCCGTCCTCGTACCCGTAGCCGTCCCCCGCGTCCTCATATAGGACGAAGCGGCCGTCCCTCCCCGGGTAGACCGTCACCGTCAGGCCCTGCCCCTGCTCCCCGGTGAACCTCGCGGGCTGCGCCATGGGCAGGACGGTCCCCTCCCGGACGAACAGCGGGATGCGCATCAGCGGCGCGGCGGCCTCGATCCACTGCCCTCCCCCATAGACCTCGTCGGTCCAGTAGTCATACCAGCGGCAGCCCCGGGGCAGGTACACCCGCCTGCTCCTGGGCTTCCCATCTATCCTGGCCGAATCCCTCCCATAGTACAGCGGCTCCGTCACCGGGCACACCATCAGCCCCTCCCCGAAGAGGTACTGGTCCCTTATGTCCCATGCCTGCCTGTCCCCGGGGAAGCCGAACGCCAGGTGCCGGATGATGGAGCGGTCCTCCAGCCAGCTCAGGCCCGCAAGGGAGTAGATATAGGGCATCAGCCGGTAGCGTAGCCGGTTGGCCAGCAGCAGCGCGTCGTAGAAGGGCTCCTCCCCGTTGGCGTAGCGCCACAGCTCCCTGCGGCAGTCCGTCCCATGTCCCCGGAACACCGGCAGGAAGGCCCCCCACTGATACCATCTGACGAAGAGCTCCCTGTACCCCAGGTCCCCATCGGCCCGGGGATAGTCCCCCTTCCAGTACCAGGGCCTCCCCTCCCTGACGAAGAAGCCCCCGATGTCCACGGTCCAGTAGGGCATGCCGCTGGCGCAGAAATGCGTCCCGGCTGCGATCTGGCGGCGCAGGGTGTCCCAGGTGGCGGCAGTGTCCCCGGACCAGAGCACGGCACCGTACCGCTGCTGCCCTGTGGTCCCGCTGCGGGTCAGGTTGAACACCCGCTTGTCCCATGTGCCGCGCTGCCCCTCGCTTATGGCCCAGGCGTGGAAGAGGCCGAAGGCGTCCATCATCTCCGCCGGGAGCCGCAGCCCGGCGTCCGCGCAGTATTCCTCGTACATCCTGGACGGCTCCGGGCGCTCCATGTGGTTCCATTCCGGCGTGAAGGGCTCGCTGTTGTCGCACCACCAGGCGTCCACGCCACAGTCCCCATATCCTCTCCGCACCTGGTCCCAGTACAGCGCCCTCCCCTCCCCGCGCAGCGGGTCGTAGATGTTGCTTCCCGGGAGCAGCAGCCCCCGGTCCCGGAATTCCCGGTAGTTTTCCGTACTTTCATCCATGTTCGGCCAGATGGAGAGCATGAAGCGCACGCCCTCCCGGTGGAGCTGCCGGACCATCCCGGCCGGATCCGGGAACCGTCCCCTGTCAAAGGACTTCTGGCCCCACTTCCCGTCCTCCCAGGAGCACCAGTCCAGAACTATGCCGTCCAGCCCGATCCCCCTCTCCCGGTACTGCCTGGCCGTCTCCAGGACCTCCTCCTGGGTCTCGTAGCGCTCCTGGGACTGCAGGTAGCCGAAGGCCCACTTCGGCAGCAGGGCCGCCTTCCCTGTCAGCATCCGGTATTGGGCGACGACGCCGTCCATGGTGGCGCCGTTCATGAAGTAGAAGTCCATCTCCCGGTCCGCCTCGGTGTACAGATAGGAGCCGTATGCGGTATCCTGGAAGACCATGGGGCTGTACGTGTCCATCAGGATGCCGTAGCCCTTCGTGGACACCAGCAACGGCACCGCAATCTTGCGGTTGGCCTGGTGCACGTAGACGGTCTCACCCCGCAGGGAGCCGAAGCCCTCCTCGTGCTGCCCCAGGCCGAACAGCCCCTCCTCCCCGTCCCATTCCAGGTGCAGCCGGG
>CAMQOJ010000235.1 GCA_947003375.1 uncultured Lachnospiraceae bacterium | reverse complement strand
CTGTATAATGGTAAAAAAGATGTACAAAAAGTGTATGAAAAGTGAGGAGATACCTATGCAAAGCGTACATGTTCCGGAAGAAGAGAGAGCGGCGGGCCGTCAGGTTGACGTCCTTGTACTGGGAAGCGGCCCGGCTGGAAGCGCTGCGGCAATCATGGCGGCCCGCATGGGGGCGGACACCCTGCTGGTGGATTTTGCATCCATTCCCGGCGGGGTATCCACAGCAGGCGGCATGAGCCATTATACCGGCACGGTAGACAGTCGCCTTTACAGGGAAGTGCTCCAGAGGATGACCGAAAAAAACGGAAAAGATGCCGGAGAGGCCCGCAGGACAGTCATCGATACCGTAAATATGACGGCGACCTGGATAGAACTGCTGGAGGAGGCTGGAGTGGAACTGCTTCTGTATACAATGGCATGTGAGGCTGTCGTGGAAGAGGGGCATTCCATGGAAGAAGAACATTCCGTAGTCAAGGGAGTCGTCATCCAGAATAAGACCGGACGCTCTGTAATCATGGCGAAGGCCGTAATCGACGCCACAGGGGATGGAGACATCGCGGCAAGCGCCGGTGTGGAGTTCGTGAAGGGACGCGAGACGGACGGGATGATGCAGCCTGCGACGCTGATGTTCAGGGTGGCAGGCGTAGATATGGAAAGAGCCGTTTTTCCCGGTTCCTTTGAGACAGAAGTGTACACGGAAAAAGGGGAACTGCAGCAGCTTGCCAGGGAGACGCTGCCGTATCCTGCCGGTCATGTGCTGCTGTACCGCAGTACACAGGAGGGCGTGGCCACTGTAAATATGACCAATGCCGTGGACATAGACGGGAGCACTGCGGAGGGAATGACCCGTGCGGAGCTGATCTGCAGAAAGCAGATACCGGCGATTGTGGATTTCCTCCGGGAATATGTTCCCGGATACGGGGAATGCTATGTCAGCAGCACGGCCTCTCTGATCGGCATCCGGGAGACGAGGCATCTGAGAGGAGTCTATACGCTGACGGAGGAGGATATCCTGGCATGCCGACAGTTTGAGGACTGGGTAGTCAGGGGAGCCGAATTCAATTTCGATGTCCATAATATGACTGGCGGAGGACTGGATGCCACAGGGGTACAGAAGAAATTTCCCAGGGGAGTCAAGTACACGATTCCTTACCGCTGCTTTCTGCCCTGTGAGATTGACGGACTGCTGTTCGCCGGAAGGAATATTTCCGGCACGCACATCGCCCATTCAAATTACCGTGCCATGCCTATCTGCCTGGCCATGGGGGAGGCCGCAGGCATAGCGGCGGGACTGGCGGTCAGGAAGGATATCCCGCTGCGGGAGGTGGAGGCGTCGGAGATACAGGCCTGTCTGGAGGGGACGGCAGGCTGACTGCATCTGTAAACCGATTGATTGGTGTATGGAAGGAGGACATTCCTATTGGAGAAAGAGAGAAGGCCGGGGTCCGGGGGAGCATTGCAAAAGAGGGGGATTCCGTGGAAGAGGAATTTACGTCTTGCCAGGCAGAACTGGGCGCTGTATGTCATGCTGCTCCCGGCGGTCGTCATGATTATTACCTTCAGCTATGTGCCGATGTACGGCATACAGATTGCTTTCCGGGATTTTAACTTCGCGGACGGCATCCTGGGGAGCAAATGGACAGGGCTGAAATGGTTCCGATATCTTTTCCGGTCGGCACAGTTCTGGCCCATCGTTCGCAATACGCTGGTAATCAGCTTCTATAGTCTATTGACGTTTCCGATTCCTATCATATTTGCGCTGATTCTTCATAATATCAGCAATATGAGGTTCAAACGGATTACGCAGACGATTACTTATCTGCCCCATTTTATCTCGGTGGTGGTAGTGGTGGGCATGATTTACACCTTTACCTCCTATAATTCCGGTTGGATCAATACGGTCATTGAGGCTTTGGGGGGAAAGCGGATCAACTTCATGGCAGAACCCGGTCTGTATTCCCATATTTATGTGTGGACCGGCGTATGGCAGGAGGTGGGCTGGAGCGCCATCATCTATATGGCGGCCCTCACGAATTCGGATCCGGAGCTGCATGAGGCGGCGATGATCGACGGCGCCAACAAGCTCCAGCGCATCATCCATGTGGATCTGCCCGCCATTTTATCTACAGTGCTCATCATGCTTATTTTGCGGTGCGGTTCCATTATGTCAGTGGGATTTGACAAAAGCTTCCTGATGCAGAATAATATGAATCTCTCTGTATCGGAAGTCATTTCCACCTACAGCTATAAAATGGGGCTGCAAAACAGCAAATACAGCTTTTCAACGGCAGTCAGCTTGTTCAACAATGTGATCAATTTCACGTTTTTGACGGTGGTGAACAGTGTTACGAAAAAAATAAGCGGCTCCGGGCTGTGGTGAGGGAGGTGTGAGAGCTATGGGCAAAAGAAAACGATATATCAACAGACCGTTAGGGGACAAGCTTCTGGACATATTCCTGTACGCAGTGGCCGTCGCAGCCATTGTGCTGTGCGTATATCCGGTGTACTTTGTCCTGATTGCGTCTGTGTCCAGTTCGACGGCTGTCAATTCGGGCCAGTTCCTTCTCTGGCCAAAGGGCTTTCACCTGACCGGCTACCAGTTTGTCCTGGAAAACAAAAAGATACTGACAGGGTACTACAATACGATTCTGTATACAGTGGTGGGAACGGCTCTGGGGCTTTCCTTCTGTATTCCGGCCGGGTACGCCCTGTCCAGGAAGGACCTTCCCGGCAGGAAACTGATTATGAAGCTGATGATTTTCACCATGTATTTTTCCGGAGGACTGATTCCCACTTACTTTGTGGTGAAGGATCTGAATCTGATCAACAGCAGATGGTCGGTCATCCTGATGGGCTGCGTATCGGTCTACAATATCATTCTGATACGAAGTTTTTGCGAATCCAGCCTTTCGGAGGAGCTCCTGAACGCCACGAAAATCGACGGCTGTGGAAACGGCAGATTTTTCTTCCAGTTCGTGATTCCGTTGTCCAAAGCGATTATTGCGGTAATCGCCCTGTATGTGGCAGTGGGCTATTGGAACAGCTATTACCATGCCATGATCTACATAAACGACGACACCAAGCATCCGTTACAGCTCCTGCTGCGCCAGTTGCTGATGACAGCCAACAATGCCACGGATATCCAGGACGGAGAGCTGGCGGGAGAGTATCTGAAGCAGGTCCAGGTAGTGAAATACGCGGTCATTGTAGTCGCCACGGCACCGATCATGTGCATCTATCCGTTCCTGCAGAAATATTTCGTCCAAGGGGTCATGATCGGCGCGATTAAAGGATAAAAGGGTTCAAAAAGAGAGAAAGTCTCTTTTGGAATAAACAAAACGAAAAAATGGAGGAGGATTTGGAATGAAAATGAAAAAAGTGGCTTCTGTTTTTCTGGCACTGTCTCTGACGCTGGGGGTGTGCGCATGCGGCTCCGAGTCTGACGGTTCAAAGGCTTCTGCACCGGAGGAATCGTCCACAGAAGTTTCAAAGTCATCGGAACAGTCATCGGAAGAAAAACCTTCGGAATCCGAAGGGGAAACCGGCGCTGACAGCCAGGTGAAGCTTCGGATTGCAATCGGCAAACACAGCGCTGACGTGTCTGACAACAACGACTTTACAAAGTATAAGCCAATGCTCCAGAAAGCGGCGGATGAGCTGGGCTATGACATCGAGTGGATGCCTGTATTGGAGGGCGGCGCGGAGGCGGACAGGATGTCCACCATGCTGGCGGGAGACTTGCCCGATGTGTTCTGGGGGCTGCTCTCCGAAAACCAGATAATCGACAACTCCGGACTGTTCGTCACACTGGAGGATAAACTCGAAGAGTTCGCCCCCAATGTATACGCCCTCTATGAAGAAGGCGTCGATGGCTGGAGGGATTTCCTGACCTATCCTGACGGACATATATACGGTATGATGGGAAATACGCTGGTAAGCCCTAACAATGCCGTTCAGGGGACCATGTGGATCAATAAGAAATGGCTGGACCAGTTGGAGCTGGAGATTCCTACGACCATGGCGGAGCTGGAGGAAGTGCTGAGCGCGTTTCGGGATAATGACTGTGACGGGGATGGCGATACTTCCAACGAAATACCCCTCGACTGGTGCCAGAAGCATTATGCGGCGAAATACAACGAGCTGGCCCAGTGCTTTGGATTTCCGTTGAATGGCGGTTTCTATGACATTGTGGACGGCCAGATCGTCTCTATTGTGGATACAGAGGAGTACCGCGGTTTTCTGGAGGAATATCACAGGCTGGCGGCTGCGGGGCTGGTGAATGTGGAGGGCGCGACCCAGACCGAGGAACAGTATAATTCCAATCTCTCCAGCGGAAAAGTGGGCGTATTCTGGGGATGGGCACCGTATACCTATATGTCCGAGGAAGAAATGAAGGAGCAGTATGTCCCTCTTCCTCCGATTTCCGCCGATGGCACCACATTCCGGGTACAGCCGAACCTTAACAATGCGAACCGTAACTGTTATGTAATCACCACCGCCTGCCAGAACGTGGAAGCGGCTATGAAGCTCTGGGACTATTTGCATATGGACGAGGAGACGAGCTTCTCCGCTGCCTTTGGTCCGGAAGGGCTGGTATGGGAATTTGTGGACGGTGTTCCCACAAACAGAACCTACACAGCGGAAGAGGCAACGGAAATGGGGTATGGAGAAATCGCCAGCAATGCGGGCACATCCACGTTCGCGGCGACTGTAGGCCTGCCGAACTGCGGCCCTCTGATGCTGACGGCCAGGGAGAATCCGAGCGGAACGAACGGTGGAATCCGTTGGGAGGCTGTCAAGGATTATGTGCAGTATTATATGGATGAAACCATGCCCAAGTCGATCATTCCCGCCGAGGCAAACGAGGAATTCAGTTTTGCAACAGACGGCCTGGCGGACTATATCAATACATTTGCATGCGAATCCATTCTGAACGGGGTGACGGATGAAGGGTGGAACAGCTATATAAGTGGTCTGGCCCAGCATGGCTATGATTTTTATCTGGAATTCCAGCAAAAGCACCTGGACAACAATTTCTGATAGTCGGAGCCGGATAATCATAGACGGATGTTTGCACAGAAACGCCATACAGCTTATGGGTTTTGCTGTATGGCGTTTTCTGGCAGATGGAAAGCGGGAAAGGAGTTTATAAGATGTCGGCAGAGATTACGATCCACAGTAGCTTTACTGGGGGGAACATTGAGATTACAGGGACTTCGGGAGATGATATATTCTTAAGGAACCAGATTCGGGACACGATGGAGGACTGGTTCTACTGGGCTTTCTGCGTAGAGGGCGCGCAGGGCAGGACGCTGACATTTCATTTCGACAAAAAGTGGATTGGATATTATGGGCCTGCCGTGAGCCATGATTTGAACCGGTGGCACTGGCTTGGGTCTGCGGATTCATCCAGTGCCTCGGACAGCTTTTCCTATACCTTTGCGCCGGAGGAGAGCCGCGTGTATTTTGCCCATGACATGCTCTACCACCCGGCAAGGTTCGAGGCATTCTGTAAAGAGATGGGATTGAGGACGGAAATCCTGTGCCTGTCCAGAGGCAAAAGGCCTGTCCCCTTTCTCTCCTTTGGCGAAGGAGCGGAGACGATTCTGTTGACGGCGCGGCATCATGCCTGCGAGGCCACAGGGAATTATGTCCTCGAGGGAGTGGTGGAAGAGCTGCTGGAGAGAAGGCTCCCGGGGTTCCGGGTGGTTGCGGTGCCCTTTGTGGACTATGACGGAGTCGTCTGTGGAGATCAGGGGAAATCAAGAGCCCCCTGGGACCATAACCGCGACTATGATTCCTCAAAGGAAGCGCTGTATCCGACGGTTGGGGCTATCAGGGCAATTTCCCGGCGCGAAAAAATCAGATATGCTTTTGACTTTCACTCCCCCTGGCATGTGGGTGGAGAAAACGACCGTGTCTTCATCCCTCTGAAACATTCCGCGTCTCAGGAGCAGGATGCCAGGTTTTCCGAGATTTTTGAGAAGAGCATGACTCCCGAAGCATTGCCCTACCATGCCGCGGATAACATTCCCCCGGGCTGGAAATGGAACCTGGCGGAGACCGCCTGCTTCGGAAACTATATGTACCATACGGCAGGGGCAGAGCTGGCGTTCACGCTGGAGACACCATATTTCAGAGCGGCCGGAAAGGCCTTCGGCCAGGGGGAAGCCGTGGAGACGGGACGCTGCTTTGCGAGGGCGCTGCGCCGCTATCACGGATTATGAGCCGCAGGGAAGGTGACATATGCTTGTAAAGCAGGGAGATACATGATAAGGCAGTGCTGGAAATGGCATGGAAAATCATGGAATGGAGAAAATGGCAATGGGATTTCAGATAATCAATCATACTGCGGATCTATGCGTTGTGGGAGGCGGTCTGTCGGGATTATGCGCTGCGGTTGCGGCGGCCAGACATGGGCTGAAGGTGGCCCTGATGCATGACCGGCCCATGCTGGGAGGGAACGCGTCCAGCGAGATACGGATGTGGGTATGCGGCGCACAGGGGAGGGACAACAGAGAGACGGGATTGCTGGAAGAGATAATGATGGAAAACCAGTACCGCAATCCGGACAAGAACTATTATATCTGGGACGGAATTCTGTACGGCCTGGCGAAGCGGGAGGAAAACATCACCCTGATACTGAATTGCTCCTGTCTGGACTCGTCCATGAAGGAGGGGGCTATCGAGACAGTCACCGGATGGCAGACCACGACCCAGAGATACCACCGCGTCAGGGCGGCCCTGTTTGCGGACCTGTCTCTTATACACATCTCCGAGCCCACGAGACAGATGAGGATCTC
>CAMQOJ010000234.1 GCA_947003375.1 uncultured Lachnospiraceae bacterium | reverse complement strand
GGCTCACGGCGGCGGAGGTGGAGGAGCGCACCGCCCGGGGCCTTGTAAACCGCGCGGACATCACCACGGACAAGACCACCGCCCAAATCATAAAATCCAATCTCTTTACCTATTTCAACCTGATCTTCCTGATTCTGGCGGTACTGCTGTGCCTGGTAGGCTCCTACCGGAACCTGACCTTCCTGCCTGTGGTCATCGGGAATACGGTCATCGGCATCCTGCAGGAGCTGCGGGCAAAGCGTGTCCTGGACAAGATGAACATGCTGAACGCCCCTCACGCGGTGGCGGTGCGGGACGGCGTACAGTCCAGACTTCCCTCGGAGGAACTGGTACAGGACGATGTGGTAGTGCTCCGCGCCGGAGACCAGATCTGCGCCGACGCGAAAGTCCTGGAGGGGAGCATCTCCGTAAACGAATCCCTCCTCACAGGGGAGGCGGACGAAATCCGGAAAGACCCGGGCAGCGCCCTCCTCTCAGGCAGCTTCGTGGTGTCCGGGCAGTGCCTGGCCAGGCTGGAGCAGGTGGGGGAGGCATCCTATATCTCCAGGCTCACCGCCCAGGCCAAGGCCATGGGCAGCGGGGAGCAGTCCGAGATGGTCCGCTCCATTAACCAGTTGGTGAAGTGGGTGGGCATCCTGATCATCCCGGTGGGCGCCATCCTGTTCTCCCAGGCCTATTTCATGAACGGGGAGACCATCCGCACCAGCGTCGTGTCCATGATAGCGGCCATCATCGGCATGATCCCCGAGGGCCTGTATCTGCTGACCACGGCGGCCCTGGCCCTGAGCACTGTCCGCCTGGCAGGACGGAAAGTCCTGCTCCACGACATGAAGAGCATCGAGGCCCTTGCACGGGTGGACGTGCTGTGCGTGGACAAAACCGGCACCATCACCCAGCCCGGCATGGAAGTGGCAAAAGTCCTGCCCCGGGACACAGGCCTGGACCTGGACCGGCTGCTTGCCGATTACGCCGCTGCCATAGAGGACAGCAACGCCACCATGGAAGCCGTAAGGGAATATGCGGCAGCGCGTTCCGGCGGAAAGATAAGCTGCGGGGAGAATGGGGAAAACTGTCCGCGCTCCCCCCTGTCCACCCTCCCCTTTTCCTCCTCCAGAAAATACAGCGCCGTCCGGTTCCCGGATGGGGAATATGTGCTGGGCGCGCCGGAATCCGTGCTGGGGGAGGGCTATTCTTCCATATCTGAAGAGATTGCCCCATATCTGGAAAAAGGCTACAGGGTGCTGGTCATCGGGAAATCCGGACATGGCATGGACAGTGGGGATACGGAAGCCGAGACGGCAGAAATATCCATAGAATCAGGGGCGGCGGTCCACCCTCTGGGCTACGTCATCCTCTCCAACCCCATCCGGGAAAATGCCGTGGAGACCTTCTCCTACTTCAAGGAGCAGGGCGTGGACGTAAAGGTCATCTCCGGGGACAATCCGGAGACCGTCTCGGAGGTGGCCAGGCGCGCCGGCATAGAGGGCGCGGAAAAATTTGTGGATGCGGGAGCCCTGGAATCGGAGGATGCCCTGAGCGCCGCCGCCTGTCAGTATACCGTCTTTGGCCGGGTGACGCCGAAGCAGAAGCAGCTCCTGGTACAGGCCCTGCAGAAGTCCGGCCACACCGTGGCCATGACCGGGGACGGCGTCAACGACATCCTGGCCATGAAAGACGCGGACTGCAGCGTGGCCATGGCCTCGGGCAGCGAGGCGGCGGCACAGGCGGCACAGGTGGTGCTCCTGGATTCCGACTTCGCCCACATGCCGAACGTAGTCTGGGAGGGGCGGCGGGTGGTGAACAATATCCAGCGTTCCGCCAGCCTGTTCCTGGTGAAGAATATCTTCTCCCTGCTGCTGGCCCTGTTCTCCGCCGTGCTGGCCATCACATACCCCCTGGAGCCTTCCCAGATATCGCTGATCGGCATGTTCACCATCGGGCTCCCCGGGTTCCTGCTGGCCCTGGAGCCAAACCGGGAGCGGATAGAGGGGCATTTCATCCGCAATGTGCTGCTCCGGGCCCTGCCTGCCGGGCTGACGGACGTGGTGGCGGTGGGCGCCCTGGTAATCTGCGGCCAGGCTTTCTCCCTGCCCAAAGAGGACATCGCCACCGTCTCCACCCTGCTGCTTGCCGTGGTAGGCTTCATGATCCTGGGCAAGATCAGCTATCCCTTCAACCGCATGAAATGGGGAATCCTTGCGCTGAACGTGTTCTGCCTGGTCTTTTCCGGCCTCTTCCTGGGCGGGCTGTTCGCCATGAGCGCCATGTCGAGAATCTGCATCCTGCTGACGGTGGTGTTCGCCTTTGCTGCGGAATCCCTGTTCCGCTA
This sequence comes from uncultured Lachnospiraceae bacterium, assembly GCA_947003375.1. GTDB lineage: Bacteria > Bacillota > Clostridia > Lachnospirales > Lachnospiraceae > Acetatifactor. Next base: position 4,528 of record CAMQOJ010000234.1, on the reverse strand, counting down.
CCTGTCCCTGCTGGTGGAGAAGGCAAGCGGAGAAAGCCTGCGCGGGAAGCTGAAAAAGGCGCTCTCCGTATTCCTGTTGGATCCTTAGCCGGTTTCATCCCCGGAGGATCCCCCTACATCTCCACCAACTCATACTCCCTGCTGCCGATGCCGAGCTTCTCCGCGGCCTCCACGGTGTGGACGCCGTTCCTGGACTCGATGCGCTCCAGCAGATGGTCTCTGCCCGGGTCATCGGAGGCGTACACCAAATCAAGGCAGGCCTGATCCAGCGCCACCGGATCCGTGCTGGCCAGGATGCCGATGTCCCCCATGGCAGGGTCCTCCGCCACGGCGCAGCAGTCGCAGTCCACGGACATGTTCTTCATCACGTTGATGAAGACGATTTTGTCTCCGAAATAATCCACGATGGACTTGCTGGCGTCCGCCATGGATTCCAGGAAGGAGTCATGGTCGGAATTCCAGAAGTTATCCGTGTCCCCCACGCCGTGGATGTAGGCCTTGCCATAGGAGGAGGCCAGACCGATGGAGATGTTCTTCAAAGCCCCGCCGAATCCGCCCATGGGATGGCCCTTGAAATGGGACAGCACCAGCATGGAGTCGTAGTTCTTCATGCGGTCGCCCACGAAGTTCTTCTTGATCTTCAGGCCCTCCGGTATAGCCAGCTCCAGCTCTCCGTCCTCGTCCAGGATGTCCACCGTGGCGATGTCCGTCCAGCCGTGGAGCTTCATGGTGTTCTTGTGGGCCTCTGTGGTATTGCGCGCGCCCTCATAGGCCGTGTTGCACTCCACGATGGTGCCCTTTACCCGCTCCACCGCGGGCTTCATGAAGTCCGGGCGCAGGAAGTTCTGATTCCCCACCTCCCCGGAGTGGAGCTTCACCGCCACCTTTCCGGGCAACTCCACGCCCATGGCCTCATACATGCGCACCATGGCCTGAGGGGTGATTTCTCTGGTAAAATAGACCTTTGCTTTTCCCATAACTGTACCAACCTTTCTCTCATAATATATAAACGGCATTTAATTCCTGCCAGCCACATAGCACAGCTGGTCATGCCATTTATCCGGTTTTGGGCAAGATTTAATCGCTGCATATATAGATTACGGTTTTCCGGAGCCGAAGCCCGAATTGCCCTTCGGCAAAACCAGATAAGGCCATCATACCATAAATCTCTGTCTGAAAACAAGCCCCTTTTGGATTGCGTATATTGCACTTATCACATTAGAAGATTTTGAAGATGCTTGAACTGATGTGAAATGAATCAAAATGACCTCATAGAAAGGATACCTCCTCTCTACAAGGTCATTTGAACTTACTCTATCCTTTTTTGGCTATCTTATACTGCAGACCGCCAGGATTTACAGTGGTGTCCCCGGGAAAGTACCTGGCTGGCGGTCTGCAGTCGGGTTGTACTGCAAATTTAACCGGTGCGCAGTATAAATTGCCCTCACTGGCTATTCGATTGCCCCAAACCGCAGCGTCACCTTGAACAGATCCCCGTCAATCGTAATCTCCATCCTGCCACCCTGGAGCTCCACCAGGCTCTTTGCGATGGACAGGCCCAGGCCGTTGCCCTCCATATGCCTGGATTTGTCGCCCCGCACGAACCGCTCCTCCAGCTCCTCCGTGGAGATGTCCAGCGGATATTTGGACATATTCCGGAAGATGATCGTCACGTCCCCCTCCAGCTCCTCCACGCTTAAATACACCCTGGAATTCTCCTGCGCGTATTTACAGATATTGTTCAACAGATTGTCGAACACCCGCCACAGATGCCGTCCGTCCGCCATGATGCGGTCTGTCTCCTCAGGCTGGCGCACAATCAGATTCAGCCGCTTCTCCTCCATCCGCTGCTGGTACTCGCCCACCGCCTGTGAGAGGAGCACCCCCACCTCGCAGGGCTCCAGGTTCACCTCCAGGTTCCCCGTGGTGGCCTTGGAAGCCTCCAGCAGATCCTCCAGCAGCTTCTTCAGCCGCCTGGACTGGCGCAGCAGCACCTCCGCATATTCCGTGACTCTGGACATGTCCGGAACGTGGCCGTCCACCGCTTTCCCGTGCTGCTCTTCCGCGCCGGCTCCCTGGCCGTCCTGTCCCTCCCGGCCGCAGGCTTTTCCGCTCCCTGCATCCACGGAGCCCTCTTCCTCTTTCCCGATGCTCCCAACGCCATCCTCCCGGGAACCCCTGTGGACATTGTTCATTCCGGCGCCACGCATTCCGCCCCCTGCGGCCTCCTCCCAAATCAAATCCGCATAATTGATGATTGAAGTCAGCGGTGTCTTCAAATCATGGGACACATTGGTGATCAGCTCCGTCTTCAGGCGCTCGCTGCGCATGCGCTCCGCCACGGCCCTGGAGATTCCCTGGCCCAGGCTGTTCAGATCCTCCCCGTGCTCCTTAAAGCCCCAGACCAGCCGGGAAGTGTCCACCTTGTAATCCCCCTGCCCCTCGGCCAGCGCCTCTCCCGCCTTCAGAAGCTTCCGGCAGGCCAGCGCCACATACACCACGACCACGAACAGCGCCGCCTTTTCCATAAGCCACAGCACACTGGCCATCTCTCCTGCCCTGCTGGCCATTATAAGGATGATGAGCTCCAGCATGCACAGCCCCAGATAGGCAGCCACTACTGTCAGCACCAGCGGCAGGTCCCGCAGCAGCGACAGGAACCCTCTCCCCAGGAACCGGCACGCCCGGAAGCACCCCCGGAGCACCCAGTAAATCACGCTGTAGCGGAAGCACTTTCCCCGCTTCAGGCGCACGGCGACTTCCATGCAGTACATCGTCCCCCAGACTGCCAGCAGCGAGCCCATCAAAGAGATCGCCACCATTTCCGTCACGGTACTCAGGTTCCTCGCCACATTCAGCCACGCAAAGCCCACCAGAACTGTCCCGAAGCCAAATACGAGGGTCAGCACGTCAAGCGGTATCGCCGCCAGCACCCCGGGCACGACGCCCTCCCGTCCGTTCTGATGTCCCGCGCCGCACATCAGGAACACGAACAGCAGGATACAGAGGAAGATGGCCGCTGCCGTCACACCGATCAGCACGAACCTGGCATCGTATACCCTGGTGACCGTCTCGGCCAGCCTGCGGAAATTGTCCTCTATGGGAAAGCCGGAATCCACATGGGCCCGGACCAGATACTCCTCACCGTCCTGCAGCCTGGCCCCGTCCACCGAGACCTTATCCTGCCGCAGCTCCAGCCTCAGATACATCTCTGTCATATATTTCGTATCATCTCCGTCCCATGTGCTCCAGACGACCCTTTCCTTCCCCTCCGCGTCCTCCTGAATCAGTTCCACACCGACGTTCCGCTCCCTGCAGTAGGCCGTCGCTTCCATGATATCGCCCTGCTCGATATACCCGACCACCTCAAACATCGCCGTGCTGCTGGGGCTTTGGAGCTCTCTGCCCAGCACATCCGTCAGGCTTCCCTCATAAAATCCGGACTCCGCCATATAGACGCAGCCTATCAGCCCCCAGAAACCGATGATTCCCGACAGGGCCAGCAGGAAAAAAGCGACAATCTTCGCCCCCAGACAGCCTGTCAGGCGGAATCTGCCGCTCTTTCCACTGTCCTGATTCCGCATATCTTTTCCTGTTCGAAAGTTATCTTTTTTCCGTTTATATCTCACTGTTTTCCTGTCTATGCCTTCTGTTTCCTCTTCTGCCTCCGGGTCCGTCTCAAGCCATTCTCTCGCCTGTTCCGTCCCCCTCTCTTCCGTCTCCATCTCTTCCATACTGTCCTCTATCCTGTTCTGCTCTTCCATATACGCTCCTCCTCTATCCCGGCCAGGGGCCTATCCCACAAAAGCCGCTCCCGGCTCCCCGGCAGCTTCCAAAAAAGCCGTCCCGCTGCCCCATGCGTCCCCCGGGGACATTGCCGCGCGTCCTGCCATACCGCCCGCGTCCGCAATGCTGTCCTCAACAGAACTTCTCGCACTTATAGCCCTGCCCCCACACCACCTTCAGATACCTGGGCTCCGCCGGATTGATCTCCAGTTTCTCCCGGATATGCCGAATATGCACCGCCACCGTGTTCTCGCTGCCGTAGGGCAGGTCGTTCCATATCTTCTGATAGATTTCCCTGGGCGAGAAGACCTTGCCCGGATGCTGCATCAGGAGCTTTAAAATCTCATATTCCGTGGGCGTCAGCGCCACCTCTTCCCCGTCCAGCAACACCTTCTTCTCCGTGTCGTCCAGCTCGATGCCCCCGCAGCGCAGCACCTCCTGGCGCATGCTCCCGGCGCCAAGCTGCATGTACCTGCGCAACTGGGAGCGCACCCTGGCGGACACCTCCACCGGATTGAAGGGCTTGGTGATATAATCGTCCGCCCCCACCGTCAGCCCCAGAATCTTGTCCGCGTCCTCGGACTTGGCCGTCAGCAGGATCACGGGCACATTGCTCCTCTCCCGGATCTTCACCATGGCCTCGATGCCGTCCATCTCCGGCATCATGATGTCCATCAGCACCAGGTGGATGTCCCGCTCCCCCACGATCCTCAGCGCCTCCCTGCCGTCGAACGCCTCGAAC
>CAMQOJ010000233.1 GCA_947003375.1 uncultured Lachnospiraceae bacterium | reverse complement strand
TCTTTTTCACTGAATACACTTTCAAAATAATAGCGGCCATATATGTAATAGAACACTTCTTCATATTTTTGAGATGTCAATTCCTTGTATATTTTCTCTGCGTTTTTCCATTCTTCCCTTGCTTTTATTCCGTTGCTGAAATCCTCCAGGGTAAGCTGAAATTCAAACAGGGTTTCGGAGGTGAGTCCGTCCGCAAAGCAGTTCGTGAGCTTTTTCACCACCGCGTCTATATCTCTTTGCTTGTCAAAGCTTCCCGCATATCGGGAATATTGTCGCATCAGGAAAAAATAGCTCCAAAACAAAAGCAGATAACCGCTCAAACAGTAGCGGAGATTGGTCATTACTATCATCAGAATCGGTGCCAGATAATTCAAGTGGCGGCTCCTGACAACATATGGGACAGTTCGCGAAAGGCTGTCCAGCTCGCTGCGGGAAAATCCGTATACCCTTTCTTCTGCCCTGTTATCCACATGGATGCTCATCGTGAAAAAGAGGGTAATCATGGTCACTATGATTCCCACATTATTCTCCAAAAAAGAGAACATAGTGTTATAGTGGAGGCCAATTTTTCCAAGCCCGCGCGCCATGTCCAGAACAGACATAAATATCCTACAATGAAGAACGCCCTGATACGTCAGGTCGAGCAGAATTCCCGGGGACAAAAGAATAAGCCAAATTATAGTCGCCCCTACAAGAGCAGACAACCTGTCCTGTGCAAGGGATTTAAAACGTGTTTTTCTGTCAGTCTTTTTCATTCTGTTCGTTCTTCCCCGTTTTTTGTCCAAATGTTTTTCATCCGTTGGTTCAATATGTATGGTTCATTTTATTGGCAGATTGTGGTACACATATTATACGACAGTCTTATAGTTTCCGTCAATGACTACTTGAAAATAGTAGTATTCTAAATACGCATTGAGGAATAGTGGGAATTATCCTTCATTCACCGACATCAAATTCCTAGGATGCCGATGGACCAAAATATCCTTCTGCTTCGTATTCGACACATGCGTATAGATTTCGGTCGTACTGATAGAGCTATGCCCCAGCATCTTCTGGATGTACCGCACATCCACATCCTGTTCTAACAATAGGGTGGCGAAAGAATGCCGGAACATGTGCGGGGTAATGTGCTGGCTGATGTCGGCAAGCTTTGCATAACGGTTGATCATAAAGCGGACAGACTGGTCTGAGAGCCTGCGCTGCAGCCTGTTCACGAAGAAATACCCACAGGCAGCGATATCCTCTATAAAAGCCTCATAATAGACATTCAGCGCAGAGATGACTTCAGGGTTGCCCACCTGTAAAATCCGTTCCTTGGCACCTTTCCCGAAAATCAGGATATTATTGCCAGTGAGGTCTACATCGGACGGCTTTAAGGAACACAGCTCAGATATGCGCATCCCTGTAGCGAACAGCAATTCGATTACTGCAATATCCCGGATGCAGCAATGGAGCTGGTATTCTGAGCTGGCCTGTTCCTTGCAGGCATACATGGCAGAAAGGAAGGCCTGGATGGAGTGGAAAGGAATCGTCTTTGGCAGGAGCTGGGCCTCCCGGAAACGGATGTCCAGCCTGGCGAAGGGATTCTCCGCAAGCTGCTCACGGTACTCCATATGATGGAAAAAGGCCTTTAGGCTCGCAATCTTGCGCTTTATGGTCTTAGCCTTATACTGCCTATGCAGCTCTGTGATGAAGCTGTCAACGGTAATCCTGGAGGTATGGTCGGCAAGGCCAGAGCAGAAGAGCTCATACTGCTTCAAGTCGATGCGGTATGCCTTCAGGGTCTTAGGGTCCAGACGCTTACGGCATTCGCAATATGTAAGGTATTCGGTGATTTGTTCATTTAAGCTGTTCATTCGTACAAAATCTCCTTAGTTTTCTTACCATTATGGATTTTTCGAAAAGATCTGTCCACCATATTTATGTAAAGCTGGAGGCGGAGGGCGGCTTTGGTACGATTCCAAAAGATATGGAGGTTGTAAAAATCCGGCCTGCATGATATGATATCCACAAGACGAAAGAATATATGCCAGCGGCACAGCATATGATAGGGGGTGGAGCCTATGGGCCTAAAAGATACTGTGACAACGAAATACATGGGGCAGAACCAGATTTTTGCAGACGCGTTCAACTACTACATCTATGGCGGCGAGCAGGTCATAGATCCGGACAGCCTGGAGGAACTGGATACCCGGGAGGTGGATGTCCCCTATGGAGGGGAGGATGGGGCCAAGCAGCCGGTACAGAGGACAAGGGACGTGATAAAGTCATTGGTCGCCATGATGGACAGGCGTACAGCGTACCTGCTCCTGGCGGTGGAGGCACAGTCGCATGTGCACAATGCGATGCCGGTAAAGAACATGGTATATGATGCCCTGCAGTATGCGAAGCAGGTGTCCAACGCTGCGGCTTCCCATAAGCGTTCAGGCGATTACAAGGGAGCCGATGGGGACGAGTACCTGTCAGGGTTCATGAAGCAGGACAGGCTGCTGCCGGTAGTGACGCTGGTGGTCTGCTTTTTCGCTAAGGAATGGGACGGGCCGATGTCCCTCCATGAGATGTTCGGGGAACAGGATGCCAGGATCCTGGCGCTGGTGCCAGACTATAAGATAAACCTGGTCGCTCCGGCATCCATAAAGGATGATGACTTTGGAAAATTCCGGACATCCCTGAAGGAAGTGCTGTCGTTCATCAAGTATTCACAGGATGCCGACAGGCTTGGGGAAGTCATAGAGGCAGATGAAGGGTTCCGGCATCTGGGGCGGGCAGAGGTCGATGTGCTGAATGCCTGTGTAGGTGCAAAGATAGAGATGGAAAAAGGTAAGGAGGAGACGGACGTGTGTTTGGCCATAGAAGAAATGAAGCGGAGGGCAGCTGAGAAAGCGGCGGCGGAAGCGGCAGCGGAAGCAGCGAAAGAAACAGCAGAGAGGGAACGGATTGCGGCGGAGAAAGACCGGATGTCCACTTTGCTGAAGAATATCAAAAATCTTATGGAAAAGGCCGGATGGTCTGCAGAGCAATCCATGGATATGCTGGATGTTTCCGAGGGGGACAGGAAGGCAATCCAGCCGTATATCAGTAAAGATGAACCAGCATAGAGGGAAAGCCAAAGCAGGACAAAAATTTTACGACATGGACATAAAGCAGGGAAATATCTGACGATTCAGGATGTTTCCCTGCTTTTTTGCGCCATTTTATGGCTCATGGGTACGGCGGCATAGGCAAGGGCCACCGTGCCAAATGAAAAACATAAAAAAATTTACAGGAATGACTCGTCACGCCCCCTGATTTTTGACGTTGGGTGAAAGGGACTTTTTTACTATCCTTTCGCCCGCACATTGAAAACTTCATACAGGTGTGGCGGATACACGTTGACAGGCCGGGAGACCGGAAGCGACACGCCAGGACGCGCCAAGACGATGTGCCAGAGGCTGCTTTTGCCTCAGGCATGCTCCGAGCGACTCCGTCCGTGGCAGTAACGCCCCGTGGTGGGGCGGATTGCGATGACCCCTGTCACATATCATGGTACTTCTGCCGAAGAACGGCAGCCCTGAAAAACGGGAGAACGCATCACCCCTGTTTGAGAAAGAGCAGGGGGCGGCTTTTATGGTGTCCGTGGGATGGTCCATACATCCTCCACCAGCGGAACGTCAGCCACGCCCTTAACGTATAAGCATACTGGAGAACGCTGCTTTTGCGTTCTCCGGTGTGCAACTTAGAAATTCTTAGTCAGCGTACTAAAGAGGTGGCTATGCCTCCTCTTGGCTGGCTTAGAATTTCTTTGCACACTTCTATCGGAGCGATAGATACCATACGGCGGAACCGGCCCTACTGTCAACAGACGGCCAACCTTTGCCGTTTTTCGCCGCATGCATGTATCGCTCCCTTAGGATTCGAAGGAGGCTCAAAATGAGTGAGGAATATACTGTCTGCACGGCAGACATACGCAACAGGATGCATGAGGCAGGGATCTTCCGTCCGGATGAAAGGATCATCCTGACCACGAAAAGCTGCGTGCTGCTGGAGCATTTCACAGGAAAAACATACAGCTACCGCAGGGTGGACCTGCATACCTTGAAGGCAAAGCGGCTGTTCTCAAGGCCCACGCCACTGAGTGAGGCAGGGTACAGGAGGGCCATAGAGAAGATGGCGGCACTGCCAGATGGCGCATCGCCTTTTATGCAGGATGCCAGCTCAAGGGCCGGCGAACTGCTTGCCCATGTCTTTCATGACATCCTTCCTGAGTATGGCCTGACCTTGAGGGAGAGCCAGCTCTCCCTTTCCCTTGCCATGCTGGAAGCCATGGAGAAAGGGAAAGTGGCGCTATGCGAGGCCGAGGTGGGGACGGGGAAGCCCCATGCGTACCTCATAGCGGCGGCCATCTACCGGCTGTTCCATAGAGAGGGGCAGCCGGTGGTCATCTCCACGTCCACCACAGCCCTGCAGAAGGCGTTGACGGAAGAGTACATCCCCCAGATTTCAGGGATCCTTCTGGAACACCGCATCATCGGGGAACCCCTGACCTTTGCGGTGCGTAAGGGGAAGAGCCATTATGCCTGTGACAGCAGGGTAAAGACATATCTGTCCTCGATTAAGCACAACAACCGTCCGGAGGACGGAAAGCTGATTGAGGCCCTGACAGCCCTTTTTGTGGGTGCCGCTTCCCTCGACCTGGACGGCCAGCCCCTTACGGATTATGTAAAGGAGCGCATCTGTGTGGAGGACTGCCGGGGCACCTGCGGGCTTTCCAGCGTGTGCCGTTACCGCGCGTTCTTAAGGAAATCGAACCAGGGGAGGGTGGACTTCCAGATCGCCAACCACAACCTTGTCCTGGCGGATGTGCTCAGCAGGAAAGGCGGCAGGAACCGCCTGCTCCCGGAGCATGGCATCCTGATTCTTGACGAAGCCCACAAGCTGCTGGAGGCCGCCAGGCAGATGTACGGGGCAAGCCTTGAGGACGTGGAGCTGGAGCGCGTGGCGGCCAGCATCGCCAGGGCGGTGGCAGGGAGGCCGGAGAAGAGAGCGGCGCTTCCCTTATGCGAGGAAATGCTGGGACTGAATGCCGCCCTGTTTGAGGACCTGAAAAAATCTGCAGGGGCGCGGTACGGCCACAACTGTGTGGAAGCCATATTTACACCGGCCATCCTGCTGTCCCTGAAAGCGCTGTCAGCCGTGACAAAGAGCCTGTCGGCGCTTTTCCATACCGCAGGCCGGAAGGACGCGACATATAAACGTATTTCCGGCAGGCTGGAACAGAAGCAGGAGAAGCTGACGGGACTCTATGGCCATGTGGACCTTATCTGCTGGCTGGAATATACAGGGACGGCGTCCTGCAGGCTCTGCGCGCTGCCGAAGCGCCTTGACTGCCTGCTCCACGAGGACTTATGGAGCAGCGGGAGGCCGTATCTTTTGACTTCGGCCACCCTGTCCGTGGGCGGTGACTTCAGCCATCATATGCGCCAGACAGGGGCCGACCTGCTGGACCGGAGGCGGATTCTGGCAGTGAGCAAGGCATCCCCCTTCGACTACCGGAACCATGCCTTGCTGTACCTGCCGGAGGACATGCCTTTTCCCGATGTCAGGATAGCGGCGTACCGGAACGCGGTGACGGACAGGCTGGAAGAGCTCATCCGGCTGAGCCACGGGCATACGCTGGTGCTGTTCACATCCTACCGGACGATGGAGACAGTGCATCAGGAGCTTGCAGGGAGGATAGAAGACGTGGGAATCTTTATCCGGGACAATAAACCGGTGGCTTACTTTATGGACGGAGAATAGATGGAGGAGCTGATTGATGTAGCAGCCATGTGGGGGGAAGATTGTGGAAAAAAGGGACAATCCAGGTTGTCATAGGACAATCCGGGAGGCAAATAAGATGGATACAGGACAGCAGATGGCCACAATCCCGAACCAGGGCGGCGCATCTGCTGGTCGGAAGACCAGGACAGAGCAAAGAGAGGAGAGGCTGCCATGAACCTGACAAAGGAGATGCTTTCGGAAATGGCGCGGACCGATATCCGCACCGTAGACATTTCCGAACTGACTGACCTGCGGGACATCCATATCGACACTTCGCAGCCGGTGGAGAAGAAGCTGGCTGCCTTTGCCGGACAGACAAAGAACGTCTATGTGAACCGGATTGGGGATTACGTGGTGAAGGTCACGTTCCAGGAAAGCGGTGCGACCATAGACGACAAGATGGCAGAGTATCTGCGGAGGCTGTCCGAAATCTATATATAGAAGATAAAAGATTCTGAAAAAGTCTCCCAAAGAGGCTTGATGAATGGCAAGATCTATGTTAATCTGATGGCAGGACAAATCAGTGGAACTCCTGGCTCCCAGTTTCGTGAAGGCCATCGGCTTTTCCCTAACAAAAAAGTCAGGAGTGATACCATGAGAAACGAGAATTCAAACAGGCAATCAAAATATTTCTATGCGGCCATGTACCTCCGGCTTTCCAGGGAGGACAGCGATGCAGGAGCTGTCGCTGATTCCGGAAGCCCAGGAGGTGCAGGAGCCACGTTCAGAGCCGAGAGCAACAGCATCGGCAGCCAGAGGGAGCTGATCCGTTCCTTTATCCGGGAACAGGAGGACATGGAGCTCTTCGACTGCTATGCGGACGACAATTATTCCGGCAGCAACTTCGAGAGGCCAGAATTCAAAAGGATGATAAGCGACATCGAGGCGGGGAGGGTGAACTGCGTCATCGTGAAGGACCTGTCCCGCTTCGGGCGCGATTATATCGAGACCGGCAGGTATCTGGACCAGGTATTCCCGGCTCTAGGGGTGCGCTTCATCGCCCTCACCGACCGATACGACAGCTTTTCGGCGGATGCCGGGGAGCGCAACATCGTCGTGCCGGTAAA
>CAMQOJ010000232.1 GCA_947003375.1 uncultured Lachnospiraceae bacterium | reverse complement strand
CCGATCTGCGTGTGGGGGGCGGCGGCAGGGGGGCGGAAGAAGAGGAGAGAGGGGAGGCTGTCCGGCCCATCGTCTATTTCCGCGCAATCACCCTGGGCAAAATGCCGGAGGAAGGGATGGACGAGATTTACAGGCAGCTGGACGCCCTGACCATCCCGGAGCTGAACTGCACCCTGCGCTTCGAATTCATCCCCTGGGGAAACGAAAGGCGGCAGCTGAACATCGTGACCGCCTCCGGGGAGTATGACTTCATCCCCGGGGGCGTGTTCTCTGACTACAGGACGCTAGTCTATAAGAACGCGTTCCTGGATATGAACGACTACCTGGACGCGGTTCCGGCCCTGAAGGAGCACTACGCCTATTATGATGCCAATGCCCTGAAAAAATGTGAGATTAACGGAGGGCTTTATGGACTTCCCCAATTCGGACAGGGAGGAATCGTCAGCGCAGGGGAGGGGTTTTTCTACAGAGAGGATCTGCGCAGGGAATGGGGCCTGGAGGAGGTTTGCGACCTGGAGACCATGGAGGCCTATCTCTACCGGGCAAAGCAGGACGAGCGGTATCGGGATGCGCCTTTGGTCACGGATAACCGGGTGTGGAGCAGTCTGTGGCTCTTGCTCACAAGGGGGAAATATTTGGAGCTGAACAGCAGCCTGGAGACACCCCTGGTGGTGGTGGAGGCAGCAAATCCCTATAAGGCGCTGAACCGTACGGAGACGCCGGAATTCAAGGAGGTACTGGCCTATATCTGGAAATGGAAGCGGGACGGAATCCTGGACTCCGATATGCTGTCAAGATCCGACAATGAGGGTGAGCTGGGCAAAACATTGATTCTGGAGGATAAGAAACCCTGTGAGACCAACAATCCCATCTGGTCCCTGAACAACCATTGGATTCCGGCTTTGTATGAGAAGAATCCCGAATGGGAATTCAACTTTTTTCCTTATCTGGATCAGTTCGATACCTACCATGTAGGCTCCCTTGCAGGCGCTTCTGTGATTTCCATCTCAGCGAAGACAACGGAGCCGGAACTGGCCATGGAGCTGTTGGAAAAAATCCATACGGATGCGAGATACTATTCTCTGGTGGCATACGGAGCAGAGGGTGAAAATTATAACCTTGTGGACGGAAAAATCGGTTTTGATGGAATCAGCTCCCAGAACCGCTTTGGCTGGACTGCCGTTACGGACGATACAATGGGCTATGAAGGGATTCCCGTGAACAGGAAGTGGGATGAAGAAGTATACCATGCGTTTCCCGACTGGAGCAAGGAGACAGGGAAGACGGTGGAGGACGATCCACTGGACGGATTTTCGTTTGTGCTGTCTGGAAAGGAACAGGCTGCGGTAGAGCGGGTATGGCTCCAATATTTCCAGCCGCTGGTGTGCGGATACGGGGAGGACTACCTGGAGGCTCTTGAGGAAGCCAACCAGCGTTTGTACGGGGCAGGTTTTGAACAATATCTGGAGGCGATTCAGGAACAGCTGACGGACTATGCGGCGCAGCTTCCTGGCGCTGGAGACGTTGCGCCTGTGGCGGTGACGGACTGAGGAGAGAGGACATGAACTTATTTAGCCTGAATTCTCCCTTTGCGCGGGGGATAAATAAACTGGTGATGATGCTGTATGTGGGGATATTGTGGTTCCTGTGCAGCCTTCCCATCCTCACCATGGGGGCCGCCACGGCTGCCCTCTTCGAGGTGCTGCTGCAGGCAGTGAAGGATCGGGAGGGGTACATCGCCCGCCGCTTCTTCCAGGCGTTCCGTGGGAACCTGAAGCAGGGGCTGCAGCTGGGGATTCCCCTGGTGCTGGTGCAGATTGTATTCGCGTTCGACTTTTTCTATTACAGCCTGTTCTGGGGAGAGGGGTACCAGGTGCAGACCATCGTGTTCGCCGTATTGTCCCTGCTGGTGCTGGCCCTGTTCCCCTTTGTGTTCGCGGCCATGGCGAAGTTCGGGAATACGGCCTCCGGGCATTTCCGGATGGCCGTGACGATCATGGTCCGCTGCCCGGGCTGGACGGTGGCCGTTCTGGCCATACAGGCGCTGACGGTGTTCCTGATCTGGTTCTTCGTCTATTTCCCCGCCCTGTTCATCATGGGGATCTCCGGGTACCTGGAGGCCGTCATAATTGACCATGTCTTCCAGGGGCTGATCGACAGGGGAGTCATTGGTGTGGCGGAGGGATAAGCCAAGATATCGCTTTACATGCTATGGGCGTTTTGCTATAATAAAGCTGTAACCGAGGGATTGTGGCGGTATGGAGAAAGCGGGTGATTATATGCCGGGCGGAGCCGAAATTATCAGGGATATAGTCAATGAATTTCAGAAGGTGCAGGCACATATGAAAAATGCGAGAGAAGAGAATGCCATGAAGACATATGAGGGCCTGAAAAAGGATTACAAGTCGTTGAAAGCGGTACTCAACTCTTTGGGAGTCAATCTGACGGATATCGATGAGCTGAAGGAATAAAAATGTGACTGGGCCATGGGGCCGGAAGCAGGAATGCATCCGGCCCCATGGCCTTTTTCTGTGGTCATTACGGGCACATCTTCAAAAATTACCCTGTTTCTAGCTTTTTTCCTATGTGTTTTCGGATTTCCGCATCTTAAAATAGACTTAACAAACCAAAACAGTCTCAGAACTAAAATTCAAGGAGGGGACACAGTGAAAAAGACGAAGACACAAGCTGACCGACCCTACAGAGAGCGTCTGGGCTTTGCGGGCGGGCTGCAGGAGCTGTGGAAGCACAAGCTGTTGTATCTCATGACGCTTCCCACCATTATCTGGGTATTGATTTTCTGCTATTATCCCATGTACGGCGTGCTGATCGCGTTCAAGGACTTCAATTACAAGGACGGCATCTGGGGCAGCCCCTGGGTGGGACTGAAGAACTTCCAGTTCCTGTTCAACTACAAAGGTGTAGGCAAAATCTTCTTCAACACGATTTTCCTGAATGTGCTGTTCATCGCCACGGGCACTGTCATGTCCATCATCCTGGCTCTGGTGTTCGTGGAGATTAAGAAGAAGGTCTACAATAAAGTAGTACAGACCATCGCCATCTTCCCCCACTTCGTCTCCTGGACAGTGGTGGCCATGTTCATGAGCGGCATCATCGGAGGCAGCGGCATCCTGACCAGATGGATCGTGGACAATGGAGGGACAGACCCGGCGTTCTACACCAATCCGGGCTGGTGGCCATTGATCCTGGTGCTTTTGAAGCTCTGGCAGGGAGCAGGGTACGGAACCATCGTGTACGTGGCGGCCATCACGGGCTTCGACCAGGAGATGTACGAGGCGGCCAGGGTGGACGGCGCCACCAGGCTCCAGCAGATCACCAGGATTACCCTGCCCCTCTTAAAGACCACGGCCATCATGCTGACCATCATGAGCGTGGGCAAGATCTTCAACGGCGATTTCGGCATGATCTACGCGCTGGTGGGCGATAATGCCGCCTTGTATCCCACAACGGACGTCATAGACACCTTTGTATACAGAGCCCTGCGCCAGTTGAACAACCTGGGGATGAGCACGGCTACCAGCTTCTTCCAGTCCATTGTAGGCCTGGTGCTGGTATTTGCCACCAACTTCATCACCAAAAAAGTAGAGCCGGACGCGGCAATCTTCTAAGTGTGCAAAGATTTTCTAAGGCTGTAAAGTACACAGCCTAAGAAAATCTTTGCACACAGAAGAATCGCGAGGGATGCGATTCTTCCGGTTTTGTAGTTTATAAGAGAAGGAAGGAAATGATATGGGAAAAACAAGAATCCAGGGAACCGCCATCAAAAAGTCCGGCGGCGAGAAGGTGTTCGAGGTGGTGGTATACGCCATAGCCACGCTGTTCTGCATCTACTGCCTGTTCCCCTTTGCCATCATTCTGGGGAGCAGCTTTGAGACGGAAGCCAATTTTGCCATATACGGTTTTCCGATTATCCCCAAGGACTTCACCATACAGGCATATCAGGTGGTGCTGGGGGACGCGCAGATTTTCCGGGCCTACGGGGTGACCATCTTCACCACGGTGGCGGGGACTATCTTCAGCATGTTCCTGACCATTACCATGGCCTATCCTCTGTCTCTGAAGAAGGTGAAGTTCCGCAACGTGATTACGTTCTTCGTATACTTCACCATGCTGTTCGGGGGCGGGCTGGTGCCTACATACCTTTTGATTACCAAGAACCTGGGACTGAAGGACAATCTATTCGTGCTGATCATCCCCGTGGCCTTCGGGGCCTGGAACATGTTCCTGATGCGGAACTTCTTTAACGGGATTCCTCATGAGCTGTCGGAATCGGCCTACATGGACGGTGCCAATGACTTCCAGATTCTGTGGAAGATCATCCTTCCGGTGTCCGTGCCGGGCATCGCCACATTGAGTCTGTTCTATGCCCTGGGCTACTGGAACCAGTGGTTCAACGCCATGCTGTACCTGGACGACAGCAAGCTCTTCCCCCTGCAGTACCTGCTGATGCGGATGCTGCGCAACGCGGACGCCATGAAGGAGATGGCCAGGAGCACGGGCATAGCGGCGGGGGAGATCCCCACCAACTCCCTGCGGATGGCCACCACCGTGGTAGCCATCGGGCCTATCATCTTCCTGTACCCTTATGTACAGAAGTACTTTACCAGCGGGCTTACTGTCGGGGCGATTAAAGGGTGACGGAAAAAAGTTATTTCTCTCTGCCCGCACCAGGATATGGATTCCGGGACGGCAGAGATGCAAATAAAAACAGTATGTGCCCACACATACGGAACTAAAAACAGCATACGCGCGCCCAGTGCCCCAGAGGATTTACGGACGCATCATTAAGCGGCCGGAAATCCTCTGCCATGCCTGGGTACAGGGCGCGTGTATGCGGAACTTCAAATAAGGAGGAAAAGAATGAAAAATCAGTTTCTGAAGAAGACCATGGCGCTGGCGCTGGCGGGAGCCATGACCCTGTCCATGGCGGCCTGCGGCAAGGATGACGCGGGCAATGACAGCCAGGCAGACACCCAGCAGTCCGAGCAGCAGGAATCCTCTGCGGAAGACCCCGGGGAATCCGCTGAGGAGAACTCCCAGGCTTCCGGCGAGGAGGCTCCCGAGGAGGGCGGCCAGGCGGAAGCACCCCAAATTGAGGACACCACCATCAAGATCCGTGTCATGAACGAATTCCGCAACCTGGACAAAGTCCTGGCGAAATACGAGGAGATGACGGCGGACGACCCCGTCATGAGCAAAATCCATCCCGAATTCGCATGGGTGGCAGGCGGCGATTACAAGGACAAACTGACCACGGCCATGATCGGACAGGAGGATTTCGACCTGATGTTCTGCGGCGGCTGGCATGGGCTGAGCACCTTCATCCAGGACGGCAACTTCGCGGATCTGTCTTCCTACTTTGGCAATGACGCGTTCCCGGGCCTGAAGAACGCTTTCTCCGAGGATTTCGTACAGGCCATGACTTCCTACATCCGCCAGGAGGACGGTTCCTACCAGAAGGGCATCTACGGCATCAACCTGGCCACCTTCTATGAAGACAGCCGCGGCTTCATGTACCGCGAGGACCTGCGCAAGAAGTACGACTGCGCGCCCATCACAGACGAGGCGAGCCTCCTGGAGTTCGTGAAGACCGTACAGGAGAACGAGGAGGGCATGATCGGCGTCAGCCTCTGGAACTTCTTCCGCCTGGATTCCCCCTGGTACTCCGCCAAGCATGACCATGTGTATACCCAGGACAATGTGAACGTCCTCGGCGACCAGACCTGGATCTGGGTGGGGCTGAGCGAGGATGAGAAGACCGTCCTGAACGCGGTGGTTCCCGGCGATTCCCCGGAGGAGTTCGCCAAGATGCCCGCAGGCTATCAGGATGACTTCATCACCGCATACATTCAGGACCGCACCAAGTGGAACCCCTACCTGAACCCCAACCGCGGCGGCACCGACACCGTGGAGAAGCCCGCGGCCATCGCCTACTCCGCGCTGAGCGAGTATGAGAGCAAGGTGAAGACAGCCCTGGAGACCAATCCCGATGAAGAGTATGGCTTCTATGTCATCGAAGACGCCCAGCGCAATATGGAGCCCGGCGCAGTAGTCTGCGACATGGCCACCAACAACTGGCTGGTGGTTCCCGAGTGGTCCGAGAAGACCGATGCCGTGATGTATTTCCTCGACTGGATGTTCGGAAGCCAGGAGGCCCACGACCTGTTCGAGCTGGGCATCGAGGGAGAGGATTGGGAGGCAGTGGGAGAAGACGGCTATAAGAAACTGGACATCGACGAGAACCTGGCTTACTCCATGCCCACCTACTCCTTTACCCAGAACCCGACCTACATCAGGGTCAGCGAGTTCGTAAGCGAGAACGAGGAAATCAAGTCCCGCTTCGACTATATGTACGATCCTTCCACCTACAAGCTGAGCCCTCTGGCCGGATTCGTGTTCGACACCACCAATGTGGAGACCCAGATCGCCAATGTGTCCGCCCTGTCCAATGAGCTGCAGCTGACCATCTCCATGTACGACGCCGACGAGGCCGCGGAGAAGATTGCCCAGTGGCATGAGGATGCCACGGCAGTAGGGCTGGAGGAGATTCGCGCCGAGCTGATTTCCCAGATTCAGGCGTTCCTTGACGCGAAGAACGCGAACTAAGAGAGGACGCCTCCACATGTACAGGGAAAAGGAAATGCGGAAAAAGATAGAAGAGATTATAGAAGAGATATAGAAGCGATGTAGAAGAAGGGCGGCCGCGGGCAGAATGCTTGCGGCCGCCTCTTCAGGCAAGGGTTTGGCCCTGGGCTTTTCCTCGCCGGGAGGAATCAGGTATTGTCGTCATTACATAAGGTTTCATACTTTTTTGTCAGTTCCTGGTACCTGTCTCTTATACACATCTGACGCTGCCGACGAAGAGACTCGTGTA